>JAXDKF010000348.1:0-3663 GCA_034667265.1 Fimbriimonadaceae bacterium | reverse complement strand
CCACTCGTCCGTTCCGAAAATTCTAGTTAGTGCAGCCCCCATTCAGGAGGTGGAGGCGCCTTCGTCGTGAGGAGCCGGTTAACGGTGCTCAGAGGAAACAACAGCCAGAGATCAATGGCACCCGTGCCCGCGATAGCCTCGATTGTTCTCCATTCGACTTGCATTCCGTACGGATCAAGGAACGCTACCGCCCGATTTACCTTCCAATCAGTGCTCTGGGTCGTCTCTATCAGTGCTTGATTCGCGTCACCTGGAATGATGGTTACGCTCCTGCGGGGTTGCATCCTGTCGGCAAGGGTTCTTAGCTCGTTTGCAAACACAGGATTCTTTTCGATGAAAACGTAGCGATCAAATGGCGGTTCACGCCGAAGTGCGATCGTTGCGCTTCCGTCCAGGAGCGGGCCACTGTATTCATCTTCAATCGTGTAGATAGCTTCCCACTCGGGATCCAGCTTCGGCTTGATTGAGCCGGTACCGGCGAATGCGTCCACATAGATCGTTTTGAAGTAAGACGCTCTCGGATTGCGATTGAAGATTTGAAGGTATGCCGCCAGGTATTTGTCGAGAAGTTCTAGCTTCCTCTCAGTCCATTCACCACCAAAACTGTGCGGCTCCGTGGGCATAAAGTAACCTCTCAAATGTCTACTATACCGCATGCTATGCGGTGTTAGGCATCGGGATTCAGACATCCACCCTAGGGCCGGCATTCATCTAAAGAAATGTCACAGTAGGCAGGCTCGGCCAGCCGTGGCGTTCAGTCCACGTTGGAATCCGCAAGGCAGGGTTTGTTGCCTCCATATTTTCAAAGCGATGTGAGAAACGTCCCTTCATCGACGTTGCTCCAACCCCCGTGCGGTCACTGCATCCGCTCCCGATATTGCACGGCCTCCGCGAGATGGGGCTTCGCCACGTCGGCGTCGCCCGCCAAGTCCGCGATCGTCCGAGCCACCTTCAGAATCCGATCAAAAACGCGAGCCGACACATTCAGCCGAGACGCGACCATGCGCATGAAATCCTGGCACTCCTCGTTCATCACGATCAGCTCGCGGATCTCGCGCGGCTGCATCTTGGCGTTCACCTTGTGATTTCCGAGCCGCGCATGCTGCCGATCCCGCGCCGCCACCACACGTTCGCGAATCGCATCGGAGCACTCGCCCGATGAGGCGCCCATCAGCTCCTCCGGCTTCAGTCGAGGCACTTCGATGTGCAGATCGATGCGGTCCATCAACGGTCCGGAGATCTTGCCCGCGTACTTGATGCACTGCGATGGCGACGACACGCACTTCTCCTCAGGCAAGCCTCGGAACCCGCACGGGCAGGGGTTCATCGCGCCGACGAGGATCGTCTCCGCGGGAAAGGTGATCGACGCCTGCACGCGCGAGACGGTGACTACTCCGTCCTCCAAAGGCTGCCGTAGCGCCTCGAGGACCTGGCGGTCGAACTCCGGCATCTCGTCCATGAACAGCACGCCGTGATGCGAGAGCGAGATCTCGCCGGGCTTTGGGTTCTTACCGCCGCCGACGATAGCCGCGTGCGAGGCCGAATGGTGCGGCGAGCGGAACGGGCGCTCCCAGATCAGGCCCGGCCGATCACCTTTCTTGCCAGATGCCGAATAGATCCGCGTCACCTGGATCGCTTCCTCCAGGCTGAGAGGCGGCAAGATGGTCGGCAGCCGGCGCGCGAGCATAGTCTTGCCGGAGCCCGGCGGACCCACCATCAGCACGTTGTGCCCGCCCGCCGCCGCGATCTCGATCGCCCGGATCGCGTGCCGCTGGCCCTTCACGTCGGAGTAGTCGACAGGGTAATCGGGCAGGCGGCTCTCTGGTGTGTCGACGTACCGGATCGGCTCGATCGGCGCGCCATTGAGCAGATGCACCGCCTCGATGAGCGTGCTGACGCCGTACACGTCTACATTGGGGGTGATCGCCGCCTCCTGGGCATTGGCCAGAGGCAGGATCAGGCGCTTGAATCCCCGCTCGGCGGCCATGAGCACAACGCTGACCGCGCCGTCGATGGGCCGCAAGACGCCGTCTAGCCCGAGCTCGCCGAGTATGAGAGTGTTTTCCAGCTCTTCGGCAGCCACGTTGCCGTTGGCGGCTAGGATCGCGACGGCGATCGGGAGGTCGAGAAAGGGTCCCTCTTTGCGGATGTCACCCGGCGCGAGGTTGCAGATGATCTTCTTGTAAGGGAAGTCGAGATCGGAGTTTGTGATCGCCTGCTTGACGCGGACCTTGCTCTCTTCAACGGCCTTATCGGCCAGGCCAACCATAACGAACTGTTGTTCCTGTCCACCGGTGAATGTGCGCTGATCGACCTCGATCACGATGGGCAGCGCATCGATGCCAAGCAGCGTGGCCGAATGCGCCTGCGCGATCATTTCTCAATAGTACATGAAGGCGGTAAGTGGTAAGTGGTAAATGGTAAATGGCCGGAGGGGGAGGAGGCAGGGGCAGAGCGGTGAGCAGTGAGCGTCCGGCCCAATACCTCAACACCTAATACCCAATACCTGGCTACGAAACATCCGCAATCACCAGACTCAAGCTGCCCGTCGGCAGGATGTGCTTCCAGTCCTGGATCAGCTTCTTATAGGCTTCACCCACTGGGCGGATGTTGCGGTCGAGGTCGTAGAGCCCTAAGGGGTTCACCCGGCCATTGTCTTCACGCAACGCCGTGTCCCAGTCGACCTGGTCCGTGAGGCTGTACCACGTGAAGCCCATGATCGGGACGCCGTCCTGACGCAGCCGGAACAGATTCGACCACTCCTTGCGCAGCCAGAACGGGGCTTCATCGGCGTCCATCAGGTTGGTCTCCGTGTGCATGACCGGGATGCGATAGCGATGGTAGTACTGGTGGGTGATCACGTAGTAGCCAAAGATCTCACCGGCCGGGGTCCAGGTCTTATCGCCGCGGACGAGGTGCTCGTTGGTCACGTAATAGTCGTTGCCCATGACGCAGTTGGCCTTCTGGTGATTGTCCTGGAACCACTGATATTCCTCGCGAGTCATGCCGTTGTCCAGCAGGTATTGGTAAATGACCTCGTACACCGGATGTCCATAGGTCAGATCGAGCGCGATGAAGCGGCGCTCGTTCAGCACGTTCGCCCAATGAAGGCAGTCTGGCGTTTCCGGGTGGAAATACTCGGAGGACTCGCTTTGGATGAACAGCGCGAGGGGCTGGTTCGAGAGGATCGCTTGCATGGCCTTGAGATTCGCTCGGCAGAGGTTGCCAAGCGCGGTTACGAAGGCTCGGTCGCTCGTCTCTCGCTCATTCCACCAGCCATACAGGGCGGAGAACGTGGCGGCGATGAAGATCTCGTTCACGGGTGTGTAGAAGCGCACCCACGGATAGCGCTCGGAGAAAGCTTTCGCGTACTCGGCAAAGTGGTTCGGCCAATCGGGATTCTGAAAGCTGCCGATCCAATCCGGCACGCCGAAGTGGCAGAGATCCGCGATCGGCGTGATCTGCATCTGATGCAGCGCATTGAAAGTCTCGTCGCAGAACGACCAATCGTATTGACCGGGGCCGGTGTGCACCTTGTAATAGGGCGGCCCGTAGCGCAGGTATCGGATGCCGAGCTCTTTGACAAGCTCGAAGTCGCGCCGCCAGTTCTTGTAGTGGCCGCATTTCTCCATCTCGTCGACGCGCTTGATCTTGCCGTCGGGA
>JAXDKF010000347.1:0-6147 GCA_034667265.1 Fimbriimonadaceae bacterium | reverse complement strand
CGAGTGCGAGCGCGGTCTCTCGTCAGTCCCTCCGTGAAGTGGTCCAGGACCCTCTTGCGGTCTGACGCGGATTCCATGTCGATAAAGTCGACCACGATGATGCCGCCCATATCGCGCAAACGCAGTTGCCGGAGGACCTCGTCGGAGGCCTCCATGTTCGCGCGGATAATGGTGTCGCTCAATGAAGTGGAGCCGACCTGTTTGCCGGTGTTGATGTCGATCGCGGTCAGCGCCTCCATCTCGTCGATCACCAGGTGGCCGCCCGATCGCAGAGGCACCTTGTGCTGCAGAAGCCGCTCGAGCTCCTTCTCGATTCCGTAGTTGTCGAAGATCGGGATGTCTTTGTCGTAAAGGTTGATGCGCTCGCGAAGGGCAGGCGCAACCGCGGTCGCAACGAGCTGCACCTTCTCGTACTCGTCCGGATCGTCGAGGACCATACGGTCGATGCCCTCGCCGAACATGTCTCTCACCGTTCGGTAGAGCAAGGTTTGGTCCCGGTGGATGCAGGACGGCGCGCGCATCCGCTTGGCGTTGCGGAGCACTTCCTGCCATTGGTTCTTCAGAAAATGGATGTCGGCTTGGAGCTCGGCCTCGGTGCGGCCCTCGCATTCCGTTCGCAAGATGAGCCCGTGACCCTCGGGCACGATGCGATCGCCGATCCGGCGCAGACGATCTCGCTCAGCCCGGTCCTCGATCTTTCGGCTCACACCGACGTTGTTCGCCTCGGGCATGAGCACTACGTAGCGCCCAGGCAAGGCAATCCTTGTTGTGACGCGCGCGCCCTTGGTGCCACGCGTGCCCTTTGTGACCTGCACCATGAGCTGCTGGCCGGGCTTGAGAAGATCCTTGATCTTCCGGCGGCGCAGCTCGCTGCGCTTAAGACTGGCCGGCGAGTTGTCGTGCGTCTCGTCCGGCAGGATGTCGCCCACGTGGAGGAAGGCGTTGCGTTCCAGGCCGACGTCGACAAACGCCGCGTCCATGCCGGGCAGCACGTTCTGGACGATGCCTTTAAAGATCGAGCCGACGACGCGCTCTTCCCGCTCGACGCGGTACTCCATGAGCTGGCCGTCCTCGAGCAAGGCGATCCGGGTCTCCCGATTGGAGACGTTGACGATTATTTCGGTCTTCGGCCTTTGCCCCTGGCCGTTGGAGTGCGTGGCTGTATCGGTCTTGGTTGTGCGGCGGCCACGCCCGCGCCGTGAAACTGAGCTTGCGGGCATAGAAATCTCTGTTTCCATAGTGTACCGGGGGAACGGAAGGCCTTGAGGCGCGGGGCTCGGATGGCTCCCCTTCATATCCCTCAACCCGCCCCACCGGGTTGAGGGTAAGTCGATGCTGGGTCCCGTAACTCGCCATAAACTCCTCCCCTGCCGCAGGCATGCCTTCCAACTACATCCTGCGTATCCCTGCGGGGTAGGTGCCGAGGCGACGAGGTGGAGGGGGTCCATGAGCCAAGCGTCGCCTGTCTACGACTCCGGATCGAGAAACTGACCCTCAACCCGGTGGGGGGCGGGTTGAGGGATAGTCCGACAAGAGCCCCGAGCCCCCAGCCTAGTCCTCCTCGCTTTCCGGATTCTCCAGGTCCGACTCGAGCATCTCCTCCATCTCGTCCGAGACGTCCTCGTCCATCGCCTTGCCGATATCCCGCATCATGGACCGCATCTCGGTGGGGCTGTCCGGCTCGTCCATGGTGTCCAGCCGATCCGCGATCTCGTCCATGCGCGCGTCCTCGTTGCGGTAACGGGCGAACCGGCTGACCAACCGCTCGGCGCCGGCAGCGCCGCAGAACGGACACCGCTCGTCGTCCGGCTGGGCGGTCATGCCGATCAGCGAGGAGAACTTCTTCCCGCAAGCGCCGCAGCGATACTCGTAGACGGGCATCGGAAAGAAGGATAGCGCCGAGGAGCGTTGGATGCCTCAGGAGCCGATAGCCGCCCGCGCGAAAAGTTTTGCAACGCTCAGCTCCTGAGGCTACATAAACCAAAGCTCGGCAGAAAGACAGCCAACGCGGACCGAAGCTAAAACAAGGAGGGCCGCCAGAAGGCGGCCCTCGTTGAAGCAATAAAGCGAGGCTCAGCTCTCGCGAGTGATCGTGACGGTGCCGTTGATCAGCGAGCCGCTCGGGCCGATCGGAGCGTTCGTCCACTTGGTCTCGCTCTTCACGGGCAGGCCGTCCTTGAGATCGACCCACGTATAACCCTCAGCCGACGCCGGCGTGGAGCCCTCGGTCTCGGTGTAGCTCACCTTGATCTTGGCCGTGTCTTTATCGCCGACCTTCTCAAGCGCCTCGAACTTGTACGTCGCCTTGCCAGCGACGGAGCCGTTCTTGGTGTCCGCCGCGACCGTGGAAGTCCACTCGTCTCCGACCTTGATCGGGTTGCCTGGATAGATGAACTTGGTCATCTGCGCCATGCGCCACTTCTCGGGCGTGACCTGATCGGCCTGGAGATCCAGCACGTCGCCGGCGGCGGTGTACTTCGTCTTCATCGAGTCCGCCGGAATCGGGAATTCCTGGCCGTTGAGCTCGGCCCTGGTATCCGCCTGCGAGCTCTCGACCAAGTACTCGCCGCTCGGCGAGACCTCTAAAACCTTGTCGATAATCGAGCCCTTCACGGTCGCGGACATGCCGCTCATATCCATCGTGGCGTTCAGCTTGTACTTGTAAGTGTCTCCGGCCTTGGGGCTGGTCTTGAGAGTAATAGCGTCCTGGGCCAGGGCGAAAGCGCATGCTGCTGCAAGCAGGCCGAGTCCGATCACACGAATATTTCTCGTCATATGTTTGGGAATCCTCTGAGTCGCGACAATTTTACTTCTGGCCGCCGCTTTGGCCCCGGGACCGTTGCCCACTGTTCATACTGTTCAGGGCCGTCCTCCGTTACTACGGATAGAAAAAGGCCGGAATTCTTGACAAGGATGAAGCCGGACCTTATCACCTTCGATTGCGCGCAGACCCTGCTAGAAGTCAGTTGGGAGCCTGGGGCGTTTGCCATGGAGTGCGCCAAGCACGCCGGACTCGACCTCGACGAAGCCGCCGCGGCCCTCTACTCGAGCCTCTATCACGGCCGTCTGAGGGAATACCAGGAGATCAACCTGACCCGCGATCCAGAGAAATGCGCTCTTTTCTGGACCCAGCTCACGAGCGATTGGCTAGAAGGATTAGGATACGACGCCGAGTGGCTTCCCCGGGTCGAGGAGGCCGCCGCCGAGCTTGGCCTCGGCCCCGAGTCCAGCATCTTCAAGGTGTACGAAGACGTAGTGCCATGCCTCGACCGCTTGGCCGCGGACGGGGTCCGGCTCGCCGTGATCTCGAACTGGGATTATTCCCTTCACCACATCTTGCGGAGCCTCAACCTCTATGACCGCTTCGAATTGGTGGTGGCGTCTTTGGAGGAAGGATTTGAAAAGCCGGATCCGCGCATCTTCCTTCAGACCTTGGAGAAGCTTGGCGTGGAGCCATCGAACGCCGCCCACATAGGAGACAACACGATCGACGATCTGAACGGAGCGCGCAACGTCGGCATGAGGGCTCTGCTGGTCGATCGCAAGTTAAAATCTCCCTCGCGACCTTACATTTCTTCCCTCACCCAAATACCGGAGGCACTCGAATGGAGCGCCTGAGCGACTACGAATACGAGCTGCCGGAAGCGGCCATCGCGCAGCGGCCGCTCGACGATAGGTCCAGCTCTCGGCTCCTTTGGCTGCACAAAGACTCGGGCGCCGTGGAGCATAAGAGCTTTCTCGACGTCGTGGACATTTTGTCGCCCGGCGATCTGCTCGTCTTGAACAACACGCGGGTCACGGCATTTCGGCTGCGCGGCAACAAGCCGACCGGCGCGCAGGTCGAGCTCCTCGCGATTAAGCAAGTCGGCCCGAAAGCTTACGAAGCCCTGCTGAAGCCAGGAAGGCGCTTGCAGCCCGGGACCGTGATCCACTTTGGGCCAAGCCTCCGCGCGACGATCCAGGAGAACCTCTCGGAAGGACGGAAGCTCGTTCGCTTCTCAGGCGACCTGTCCCCGAAGATCGCAACCGCGGAAGCCGTGCCGCTGCCTCCTTACGTGCACGAACAGCTCCAAGATCCGGAGCGATACCAGACGGTCTATGCGGAGAAACCTGGAAGCGCGGCAGCCCCGACTGCTGGTTTGCACTTCACGCCGGAATTGCTCGAGCGCCTAAAAGCAAAAGGTATCGCAACTGCGCACGTTACACTGGACGTAGGCATCGACACCTTCCGGCCCGTGCAGACGGAAGATCCCTCGCGACATCCCATTCACGGAGAGGTGTGCGAAGTGCCTCCCGAGACGGCGCAAGCGATCCAAGAATGTCGCGGCCGCATCATCGCCGTCGGCACCACAACAGTGAGGACTCTTGAAACTTTTGCGACCGGCCCCAGAAAAATCTTATCGGGGCGCCGAGAGAGCCGACTTTTTATTCGCCCGGGTTATCCGTTCAAGATTGTCGATGGAATGTTTACCAATTTCCACATGCCGAAAACGACTATGCTTATGATGATCAGCGCGTTCGCCGGCCGCGAGGCCGTGATGAACGGGTACGATCAGGCCCTAAGAACTGGGTACAGATTCCTGAGTTTTGGCGACTCGATGCTCATTCTTTAAATGCCGTTCGTTGCGCATTTCTTGGCTAGGCGAAGTCCCGTAACGTCGGATACAATTTTTGGTCGGAGAAAGCGTTTTTGAGACAAAAAGAATTCGATCCCTTGGCGTACATTGAGAGCGCGTTTCTCGATACTAAGAAGCCTGAGCCAAAGCCCGAGCCCGAAGCACCCGCGGACGGATCCGGCATGGTCGTGTCGATCCCAACGCTGACGGACTTCCTCCGCACCGGAAGGGACGACGCTCGCGCCGTTGTCGACGCTGACAAGTCGCCGCGGTTCAAGCGCACCACGATGAGCGCGCCGCGCCCTCGCAGAGCGAAAGCCACCGCGGTCCAAACGAAGATCGACCCGGCGCTTCAGGAAGTTTGGGAGCAGTTGCCCAAGAACATGGAGTTCTTGTGCTCGTTCTACGACGACTCGGTTACGAGCAACTATTACCGCGGAGAGTTTAAAGAATCCCGGCAAGAATTGGTCAAGAGATTGCTCGATCCGGAGATCTCCCTAGAAGAGACAAGCCGGATTTTAGGAGTCTGCCCGGCCACCGTTCGCCGCTATACGAACCGGGGCTGGCTCAAGCACCACCGCACCACGGGCGGGCAGCGGCGGTTCCGGCTTAGCGACGTCGTCCGATTCGTAAACGAACACGGTCGCTTCCCGGAAGAGTCCTAGCTGCTCATGGAGAGGCCGCTGCGTATTGCAGTCTTCTCCGACAGCTTCCTGCCTATCCTCAATGGCGTGAGCGTCAGCATCGAGGCGCTGGTTTCCGAGCTCCGCAATCGCGGGCACTCGGTGCATGTGTACACCGCCGCGAGCCCGTTCTACAAGGATCCGGACCCCAACACGTTCCGCTTCCCCGCTATCGAGACTCCGTGGACCCGCGGCTACCCGCTCGCCTTTCCGCCGTTCTATCGGATGCTCAAGCAATTCCGGAAGCACAGCTACGACGTGATCCACACCCACACGCCTTTCACGCTAGGCTTCGTCGGACTGCGCTGGGCAGAGTCCCACGAGCTGCCGATCGTGTCGACCTATCACACGCTCTACGACCGATACGCGCATTACATCCCGTTCTTCCCGCGCAGGTACATCCGGTTCAAGATCGCGAAGCACACAAACTTTTACTACAACAACGTGGACCACGTGATCACGCCGAGCGAGGCGGCGATGAAGTGGCTGCGGCGGCACTCCGTCGCTACGGAAGCCACCGTCATCCCGACGGGCGCGCCGATGAGAAGGCTTTTCGATCGCAGCGAGGTGCGCCAGACGTTGGGCATCCCGCCTGAGCAGCGGATCCTTTTGTACGTGGGGCGGCTGGCCAAAGAGAAGAACATGGACGTGCTCTTCGAGATGGCCGCATTTGCCTTTCGGCGCGATCCCACGCTGCGGCTCTGGCTTGTCGGGGATGGGCCGTATCGCGAGGAGTGCGCGCGCATGGTTCGCGATCTCGGCATCGGCGACCGCGTGCGCTTTGTCGGTCTGCTGCCTCGTCCTGAGGTTGACCAGTATTACGAGGCGGCCGATCTGTTCGTGTTCAG
>JAXDKF010000346.1:0-5686 GCA_034667265.1 Fimbriimonadaceae bacterium | reverse complement strand
CTATAAGCAGGAGCTCCGGCGCCGCCACGGCAACCTCTACCGTGCCGTCGACATCGGCGTTGGCTGCGCTCTTATAGTGGTCGGTCTGGTCATAGCTCCCTTTCCCGGGCCCGGACCTGGCGTGATCATTATTGGGGTTGGGCTTGCTTTGATCGCCGGTGAATCTGAGCGCGTCGCGAGAGGCATGGATAGGGGCGAGAAGACCGGAAGGGCATTCCTGTCGGCGATTAAGGGTTCGTGGCGCCGCGCGTCGTTGGTCTTGAAGTCTGTTGCGGCGCTGGCCATCGGCTCCTTGGCGGCGGCC
Source organism: Fimbriimonadaceae bacterium (assembly GCA_034667265.1). GTDB lineage: Bacteria > Armatimonadota > Fimbriimonadia > Fimbriimonadales > Fimbriimonadaceae > JANYLD01. The sequence continues at coordinate 5,382 of JAXDKF010000346.1, read as the reverse complement.
GCCGGCTACGTGGCCTACGTTGTGATCCAGGGTCTCTTACGCTAGGTGCGCGCTGGCCTTCTTCGTCTTGGTGAGTAGCAAGCTTGACTCAAGTGTTTCCCAAAGCTCCGCCGGATCTCGGTACAAGACCTTGCATCCGGCGTTTAGCAGAGACTCGGCAGTGAAGCCTCCGCTGAGCAGACCGATGGCTTGGACGCCTAGCTTCCCTGCCGCTTCCGCATCGTAAGGCGAGTCGCCGATAACCGCAGCCCTAACGGGCGATGGATTGCCCACGCGCTCCAGGGCAGCGGCAAAGATGTCGGGGTAGGGCTTGGACCTTTGCACGTCGTCCTTCGTCGTTTCGGCGACAATAAATTCGTTTGCTCCGAGCAGAGCCTTGAGCTGAGCCAGCTCCTCGTCCTTTGCAGACGTTGCCAATGCCACCCGGACATCTCTCTCCCATAGCGCCTTGAGCAAGTCCTGCACCTTGGGAAACGCCTTCACTTGAGGCATGTAGGTCTCCAAGTAGTGCTTCGTGCGCCGCTCCGCCAACTCATCTCCAAAGCTGTCGATCTCCTCCTGAGAAAGGAACTCCGGCATCAACTGGTCGCCTCCCTTTCCGATCTGCTCGCGGATCGCCAGGAACGAGATCTGCTTCCCATACCATGAGAAAGCTTCCTGCCACGCTTGAGCGTGGAGGTCCACGGAATCCACCAGAGTGCCGTCTACGTCGAACAAGGCTGCGTCAACCATGGGTTCTGTAGACCCTCCGCGCCGCCCGCTGGTTCACACATTCACAACTGGAAACGGAATACCGTCTTTATCACGCCACGTCAAGGGCGCCACATGCATCTGCCGCTTCGTCAGCGTTTCATCCCACGCGTGAAACACGATGGCATCCGACCCATCGGGCCAGACCACTACGCAGCTGTGCCCTGGTCCCCGCAAACCGGGCTGCGACCGCAGAACTAAAGCCCCATCTCCCGCGGGCTCACTGTAAGGGCCTAACACTGTCTCTGCTACCGCGCAGCTAAGGCCGTAGCCCTCCTGCTGCCAGTTGCCCCCGCTGTAGAAGAGGTAGTAGCGCCCATGCCTATGGATTGCGAACGGCCCTTCGCAAGTGTGCCATCGCCGCCAGGTCTTTCCATACCACTGGCGGTCCCGCTCATAGATCTGCCAGTCCGCTCGTGCACGAATGAGAGTGCGATACCGCCCCCTCACGTGAGATAGATCACCCGCAAGCGGCACTACCGCGATCCCCGTTCCCACCGGCGAGTTGAAGTAGTCCCTCGCATAGAACAGGAACCACTTTCCCGACACCGGATCCCGAAACGGGCTGGGGTCGATACTGAAGACCTCGCGGGGCATGAGCCAGCGGCCCAGGTCCTCATAGGGTCCTTCTGGACGACGGGCCACCGCAACCCGCAGGCGCTGCCCCTCGCCCTGCTCTCCGCCTGCCGAGTAGTACATGTAGTACCGCCCGTTCCAGGCTGCGACTTCGGGCGCCCAGAAATGCAAGCCCTGTAGCTCTTTCGGAACCGTAAGCGCTCCACCGATCCACTCCCATCGCTTCAGATCAGGGCTTCGCAAAATCGGAAATTGCCGCCCAGTCTTGTTGTAGGCGACCTGCTCAGGACCGTCGGTGCCGAACACGTAATAGCCATCGGCGGTGCGCAACACGAATGGATCCGCCAAATATCCATCCCACGCAGGGGAAAAGGCAGTCATATCACGGAACAGGAGCGAGGCGTCGCGCCCTTCGCTGCGGCTGGGATGGAAGCCGCTCCTGAGCCTCGCGTAAAACATCGTACAGAGGCTTGTACAAACGCCTCCTCATCGAACCGCAGTCGATATCCCAGAGACCCATCCTGCTCCATGTGCCGCGCTCATGCCATTCCGGCATACCGAGAATGGGATAGAGGCAGATGCCCTCAACCAGAACGCCTTCGGCAATGACAGCCTGCACATCTCCCGAGACTTCTCGCAGCCAACTGCCACGATGTTCGTCCACGTGCCCCGTTTCAGTAAGCACGATGGGATGCCCGTACCGTTGCCAAACGTCGCGAATGATGTCCCCGATCGTGCAGCGCCGGTCGTCGTCCGCGTCCAGCCAAGCCTCAGGTTGGCCGACCTCCCACTGGTTGTTCCAGTAGTAGTTGATCCCCACGATGTCCAGATGTCGCGCGCTGCCCCCGAGTTCTGGCAATTTGCGTCCGCTAATAAAATCGAGGGATTCGAAGACGACGCTCTCGTTAAACCTGTTTGCTTCTTCTTCCAGGTCGGGCCTATCGCGAGGAGCAACTTGCCTGCAGATCGGGTCTGCCTGCACCATCCGCGCCTCGGGAATAACGCTCCAGATGGCTTCCGCGCCCTTAATGGCCGCGCGGCAGAGCTGGATCTTCATCTCGTAGGCGCGTCCCTGCTGGTACGGAGCGAACTTCGCCGCCTCCCCACCCGCCCATGCAAAGTAGGAAGGCTCGTTTACAGGCGTAATAAAGTGGGGTCCCGGCGCATTTTCGGCAAGGAAGCGCGCAGTCTCGTGACAGTAGGCTGCGAACCTCTCGACGAATTCATCGGAGAAGATGTCGAGGCCCTCGGGAAATCCGTAGTGGAAGAGGTCCCAAACAGGCTGAATGCCATGGCGCTCCGCTGCCTTGAGGAATGGCAGCACGGACTCGAAGTCGTAGCCCGACGGCGTGTCCACGATGGGCCAACGTATGCCTTCTCTCGCCGTCAACAAGCCCGCCGCCGCGGCAGCCGCATAGTCTCGGTCCGCGAATCGGTCGTGTGCCGTCGCTTCAACCTGATCGATCCACTCGTTGCCCGAGTTGAAGCCCGTCGCGCACTCGAAACCTGCCCAGAAAAAGCTACGAAACAGCAACGGTTTCTCTCCTTTGAGAACTGCGCTTGAGAAGGCCGACGCTTGCGGCGCCACCGCTCACAACGTTCCGGTAAGCGCCGGCAACCGGTGTCTCCATTCGGTTGAGGTTCGCGTCCAGGTCCCACAGACCTAGGTGGACCATGTGCTCAGCAAGGTCCCTACTCGATTGCCGATACGCCCAGCCCACGATTGAGAACATCGGCCACCAGGTGTAGCCGATCACGGGCACTCCTGCACCGCGTAGCCTTCGGACAGCATCCACTGACTGCTCGAGCCACTGCAGGCGTCGTCTTCCCATCGAAGCGGTTTCCGTGATCATCAGCGGGCGGTCGTACCGTTCCCAATACATCTTAGCAAGCATCTCCAGGAGCTCACCCGAGGCGTACCTGTTGCGAGTCACCACTCGGCCTCCGCTTGGCACGACCTCTTTCCAGCCGAATAGGGGGTAGCAGTTAATTCCGATAATGTCCGGCTCTACGGCCAATCTCGCCATCTCACCTAGCTGCAACTCGCTAATGCCTTGGTCGACCAGCCAACTCCAGAGCGGGTGCTTCGAGTCGACCCGGCCCGATATGAGGTCCAACGCCAAGAAAACCAGCTCTTGCCGGAACGCGGTCTCCTGCTCAAGAGATGGATCTCGGGTGAAGTACAGATCGGCGGGATCGACATGGACGCAGGTGATCTCGGGATCCACTTCCTTGAGGGCGCGATGCGTGAGTGAAACCGCACGGGCAATTGAGAAGAGGACCTGCGCGAATCCCTTCCAACCGCGCCGATACGGCGGCCACCAGCCGATCATCCCGCTGTACCACGCGTTGATGCGGGGCTCGTTCAGCGGTGTGTACCAGCGGATGCGGCCCCTGTATCGCTCCGCAACTCGCGCACCGTACTCGGCCATGCGAGAGGGGTAATCGTGATCGAGCAGGCCGCCTTCTAACCATGACGGCACGCCGTAGTGGACCAAGTCCACGATCGGCTCTACACCTCGCTTCATCATGTGATCGAAGGTCTGGTCGGGCCATGTCCAGTCCCAGCGATCCGGCGACGGCTGAACCCGGTACCACGGGATGCCATAGCGTGCGGCCGATACTCCCAGGGACGCCATCAGATCCAGATCCTCACGCCAGCGGTCATAGTGGCCCGTGAGTTCGTATTCATCCAAGATGCGCCCGGTCCGCTTGCTCGGATCGGTGATAAACGTGTCCTCGATGCCTGTGGCCCAAAGGAAGACGTCAGGCTGCAGGAGGTCGTCCAGGTTGGACCGTTTGGGTAAGCCGCCGTAGAAAGGCATCTAACCTGCCCTCCCTACCGCATCTATGCGCTTCGGACGCCAAGTCCGCGCGGCCGCCGTTCGTTCCACCCGATGTCCTCCTCGTGGCGATAGCTGCTCGCCGGGAGCGCCCCTAAAGCGATGTCGCTAATGCAAAGACGATTTCAGCGGCAATAGTGCTCCAAAAGGCCGGCCTTCTCGGCCGGCCTGACGCCACCTACGAGCTGAACTGAACCAGCCCGACCGGGTTCCCATCGGGGTCGTTGACCATTGCCGACCAACCTACGTTCGGGATCGGGCTCTTTTCGCTCGCAACTTGGCCTCCCAACTTGGGCGCCTTCTCCAGGTACGGCTCGAGGGCGTCGACCTCGATCCAAACGCTGGGGGAGGAACCCGGCGCGACCGACTCCGCCTTCTGAAGCCCGCCAAGGTGCTGGTCGCCCTGCCCGAATACGACCATCCCGCCTCCGAAATCCTTGAAGCTCCAATCGAAAAGCCCTTGATAGAACTTCTGCGATCGCTCCAGGTCAGTCGACTGAAATTCAATGTGACAAAACGTGTTCTTCGCCATTTCAACTCTCCACTAGATGAGATGAATGGATGTTATCGAGCTTGCGAAGCGGCCGTTCTACCGATCTTGCGAATTTGCTTTCCGGTACGCGCTGGGAGAGCAACCGACCTGATTGCGAAACATGCGGCCAAAGGCGCTGACCCCGCCAAACCCGACCTCTGCCGCAATCTGGGAAACGCTCATCTCCGTTTCCTCCAGGAGCTGCTTGGCTACGCAGATCCGGCGCGTTGCCAGGTATTGGTGCGGCGTGACTCGATGGACCTCGTGAAACAGCCGAAGGAAGTGGTGCAGGGACAGGCCGGCGGCATCCGCGCACTTGGACACATCGACATCATCCAAGGCGCAGGTGTCCATGAAGGCTTTAGCCTTCTCCATTTGCGAGTAGAGGTCTGCCTTGGTGAGCCATCTGCGAGCCGGCACGCCGATGACGCCCATGGCGGCAGGACACGGTCCCGTTACTCCAGGAGGCTTGTGGTCGCCCTGCATAAATGTCATGCTACATGAAGGCGGGATGGAACCACGGCCGCCCGCCTCCGTATCGGAACAGTAGCGATGGGGAATGTGCAGGACGATTCGGTCGAGCAGCCTCGCAGGCCGCGTTCCCCGTGGTCGTTCCAGATCGGCACATTTTGGGGCATCCCTGTACGGATCCACTTCACGTTCCTGCTGTTGCTGGTTTGG
>JAXDKF010000345.1:0-6244 GCA_034667265.1 Fimbriimonadaceae bacterium | reverse complement strand
GAAAACGATCGGGCTCGAGGGCGGGGCGCCCGCTGGCGTCGTGGTCCGGAACTCGGGCGGTGAGTAAACTCGCTGCATGCCGCTGACCGTCGCCTGTGCGCAGATCGCGCCCATGAAGGCGGAGGTTCAGACCAATCTCGACAAGATCGCCGAGGTTGCCTTGCAGGCTTCCAGCGAAGGCGCGGACCTTGTTCTCTTCCCCGAGGCCGCTACCACGGGCTACTTCCTGGAAGGAGGCGTGCTCGAGAGCTCGCTGACCTCGGAGGAGCTGTGCCAGCAATTGGGGCAGCGGCTTGCAACAATGCTATCAAAGCCGCTGGATGTTGCTCTGGGCTTCTATGAGAACTTCGAGGGGCAGCTCTTCAATGCGGCTGCATACGTGGAGGTAACTCGGGAGGGCGCGAAGTGCCTGGGCACCTACCGAAAGTTCTTCCTGCCGACTTATGGAGTTTTTGACGAGGAGCGGTTCGTCACACCAGGACGCAAGCTTGGGGTGTTTGAGACTCGGCTTGGCAAGATCGGCATGCTCATTTGCGAGGACGTGTGGCACTCCATTTTGCCGACGCTCACCGCCCTTGCCGGCGCACAGATTCTTTTGGTGCCGACCGCGTCGCCCGCGCGCGGCTTCGGCGATCCGCAGATCACGAATCTGGACCGATATCAGCGGCTCCTTCGTGGCGTCAGCGAGGAGCACGGGATCTTTTGCGTGAACTCGCAGCTCTGCGGCTTCGAAGGCGGCAAGGGATTTGTGGGCGGGAGCATGGTCATCGATCCAATGGGCAAGGTCTTGGTGCAGAGCCCTGTGGGCGAGGAGCACTTGCTCCTTGCACCTCTAGACTTGGATCTCATTCGCATCGCGCGCGCCCAGTCGCCTTTGATCTCCGATCTGCAGTCTGCCTGGGGCGAGATCCGGCAGATAGTCGTTGACGAGCTGTAGGTCGTTAACCCTTCATCGTTCATCGTTCATCGTTCATCGTTGATCGTTGATCGTCGCCCATAGCCCGTCGCCCATCGCCCATCGCCCGTTGCCCATCGCCCATCGCCCATCGCCCATCGCCCATCGCAATGGTGCATCCTTACCGCATGGGCATCAAGCTGGACATGATCGGCATCGTGTGCAAGGATCAGGCGGAGTCTCTGCGCTTTTACAAGCTGCTTGGCGTTCCAGCGCCGGAGTACAAGGAGGGCGAGCCCTACGTCGAGTGCACCTTGCAGAACGGGCTGAGGATCTCTTGGAATTCTGTCGAGATGATGAAGCAGATCGATCCTGCATGGGAAGAACCGGCGGGCCATCGGATGGGTCTTGCATTCCTTTGCGACTCGCCCCCCGATGTAGATCAGGCTTATGCGTCCGTTTTAGCTGCGGGGTTTCTGGGCTACAAGGAGCCATTCGATGCATTCTGGGGCCAGCGCTATGCGCAGGTCCTCGATCCCGATGGCAATGTAGTGGACGTTTTTGCGCCGCTTTCGGGGGAGTAAATGGTAAATCGTAAGTCGTAAATGGCCCGGATTAGAAACTCGGCATAGCACCGCTTAACAGGGCCTATGCAAGCCAAAGTGAAAGGCATGAAAGTAAACATTGGCGACAAATTCCAGCTTATCAAGCAGCACTACAGCCCTAAGATCGTTGGGGAGCTGAATGGGCAGATGGTGAAGCTTGTGAAGTTCAAGGGGCCGTTTGTCTGGCACAAGCATGACAACGAGGACGAGATGTTCTTGGTCGTCCGAGGCTCGTTCCGGATGGAGTTTCGCGATCACTCAGAGGACATCCGCGAAGGCGAGTTCATCGTGGTTCCACGCGGCATGGAGCACCGGCCCGTGGCGGACGAGGAGGTCGAGGTCGTTCTATTCGAGCCGGCTACCACGCTGAACACGGGAGACGTAGAGCACGATCTCACTCAACGGGAGCTGGAGCGGATTTGATGGATCATTCCCCGATTCGCCGCGATATCCATCGTTGGGATCGTCGCGTTGTGTTGGCTATAGCCACGGTCTACATCCTGACCACGGCGATTTACTTTCTTGGTGGCCAGGGACGCAGCGCCGTTCTAGAACCGCTTCAACTCGCATTCGTGATAGGTGGGAGTGTGCTGGGATTCTTGCTCCTGGTGCCAGCCTATCTGAGCATACGATGGGGCTTCATCTTGCAGCTTGTGCTGATCGTCTTAGCCCTGCTGGGCTTTGTTGTAAATCTCGCCGCGCCACGGTCCGGTGCGGTGCCTGAAGCTCCCCCATACTTTGCAATGAGGGTTGTCGTAAAGATTTGCGACCTTCTGTTCGCTTCATATATCACGTGGCGACTGGCGACTTGGACGAAGTAGCCGACATTCGAACCCCTATCCCCCTGCCCCTTCCCCCTCTTGCGCACAATCATCGCAACGAGGGAAAGGGGTGGATGGTTTGGGGAGCTTAGCCGGCCTGTTTGCTGGCGATGGTGGCGTCGACCGGGATGCCGGGACCCATCGTGGAGCTGACCGTGATCGTCTCGATGTATTTGCCTTTGGCGCTAGATGGCTTGGCCTTCAGAACGGCGTTCAGAGCAACCCGGAAGTTCTCCTCGTGTTGCTCGTTTGTGAAGCTCACCTTGCCGATGGCCATGTGGACAACGCCGGCCTTATCGGCGCGATACTCAGCCCGGGTTGCGCCTTTGATTTCTTTTACAGCGGCGCCGATGTTGTTCGTGATCGTGCCATTGCGCTTGTTGGGAGTGCGCGGCCCGAGCAGACGTCCGATCTTTCCGATCTGGGGCGCCATCTCTTCGGTCGCTAGGATCACGTCGAAGTCCTTGAAGCCGGCCTGGATCTTGGCGATCAAGTCGTCACCACCTACCACGTCCGCGCCGGCCCCTTCGGCTTCGGCAGCGAAGTTGCCCTTGGCGAGTACCGCGACCTTACGCACCTTGCCGGTGCCGTGGGGAAGGATGGTGATGCCTCGAACGGTCTGATCTCCCTTTCTGGCGTCGATCCCCAGCCTGATGGCCAGATCCACGCTCTCGGGGAACTTGGCCGTAGCCGTCTTCTTGACGAGGTCGATAGCCGCTGCCGGCTCGATCGGAGTGTCTTTGTCGACCAGTTTGGCGACTTGGGTGAAGCGCGGCGAATGCGGCGCCTTTCTAATATTCTTTCGCAAGTTGTATCTCCTGTGGTGCGGTCGACCCTTATCGGATCTCCCACGGGTTGGAAAACATTTTACCTTCGCGCGGGAGCCTGGCCCCGCTAGGCTCGGATAGCGGTGTAGTGGACCCTATCCGACTTCTTCCGCGGCGGTTCCAGTGTGTAGCTGTTGTAGACCTGGACATCGGTGAACCCGGCGCGATCGAGCATGCTATGAACCTGATCCTGCTCGTAGGCTCGCTGGACGTGAACCTCGTGGAACTCCTCGCCTTTGTACCAAAACATCATGTCTACGGTGATGAGGCGGGCCACGGAATCCCAGTCGCCGGTCCACCGGTACCGCAGCTCGGCATCTTGCTTGAGGTTCTGTTGGTCGAACATGCGCTGCTCGAAGGCATAGGCCGTGTTGAGATCGAAGACCCAAGATCCTCCCGGCGCAAGGTGGGCCGCCACCTGGTCAAAGGCCATTTGCAGCCGCTCCGGGTCCGTGATGTTGTTGAGGCTGTCATAGAACGAGAACGCGGCGTCGAAGGTGCGGTTCAGCTCGAAGGCCGAGGCGTCCATGCATTCATAGTCGATTGGCAGGTTGCTAAGCTCGGCTTTCCGCTTCGCTTCTTCGATCATTCCCGGGGAGAGATCGATTCCTGCCATTTGAAAGCTCTCCGCATGCAGCATCTCGGTCATCGTTCCGGTGCCGCAGCAAACGTCCAGGATCGTGTTCGGATGGACATCCTGTTGGGACAGCAAGAGCAGGTAGTAGCCCACCCACATTCGGTACGGCACCGTGCACATGAGCTGGTCGTAATACGGCGCAACGGGGCCGAAGGCGGTGCACTCGATGATCGGATGATCTGGCGATTGCGTGATCCGGTGATCAGGTGATGCGCTCACTTCATTTCACCTTGCATCATTCGGGAGCTTGATCGATGACTGTCGCGGTGACTTTTCGCCCGCATGGAGCAAGAGTATGGACCCGTAACAAACGAGATCGCGAAATCATCCAATCCACGGATCTCCCGATCATTCAGGTGAAACGCAGCACCCGAATGGGCGGTATGACTCGGTAGAGACGGCATGAAGAGCTTGGCGACAGACCTGTGGTTCGGAGTGTGCGTGGTCCTGCTTGCGCTGGCCAACGCGATGCTCTTCCTGTGGTTTATGCTGATGATGGGGTTCTGGAGCAGGACGACCATCTACCCGCTGTTCTACGTTTTCTTCTGGTCGTTCCAGTTCAGCTACTACTGGGCGGCGCCGATCGCGGCGTTCGGATTCCTGTGCTCGCTGGGATGCTCGTACGCAAAGCAGACGGAGCGCGCCTCTCTGCTCGCGATTCTATCGGGCGGCGCATTGTGCTGCGCCATTATAGTTTGGACCTTCAGCCTCGGCTTTTAGGTTGAGGGATTCGGGCTTCGACCGCTTTTAGGTTCCGTTCAACCTTCCCGAGATACAGGAACAGGCCGAACCACACCAGTAGGGGCGGCACTGCCGCTATGAGCTTCCAAGTTTCCATTCATATTCTCCAGTGCGAGCTCAGCCAATCCGGCTCGAACTCGCAGTTTGTAAAGCCATGCTGCGAGCACTGTAAAAAGCACCAGCATCACGAGGGTCACATTTCCATAGTCGCCCTTTAGGAGCCCTTTCTGTATGGTCTCTGTCGGATGAAATGACTCAACCTGGGGCAGACGAGGGAAAACAAAGATCAAAAACAGTGCCGGAAGGGCCGTTGCGACCGAATATGCGGCCGAATTAGCCGCTCGCTTGGATTCGTCCGAAAAGGCCGCCCGCAAGGCGAAATAGGCTCCGTAGATGAGCAAAACGAGCAGAAACGACGTTTGTCGGGGGTCCCACTGCCACCAGGCCCCCCATTGGACCCTCGAAAAGAGGATGCCGGTGGCCATCGTGAATACCCCGAAGAGCAGCCCGAGCTCGTTCGCCGAGGCGGCCCTGACGTCCCATTCGGGTGTTTTCGAGACCAGGTAGCGGATCGAGAGGTACGGCCCCAGGAACAGGAAAATGCTCGTGACGATGGCGCATGGGAAATGAAAGAAGAAGATCCGCGCCAGCTCGGGCTTCTGGAACATCGCCGCGTCCGGAACCATAAAGCTCCAGAGGGTCGCGGCACCCATCGCAAGGCCGAACAATATCTTCAGCGGCTGTTTCAACTTTTCCAAACGGCGGCAAACAGTGCGGGACCGATCGCAAGCGTCGCCACGCCGTAGCAAACGAGCCCGAACGCGGCTTCCTCGCCTCCCCGGAGAGCGCCTTCGCCAAGAGCCACGCGCATTCCGGCAACTCCCAACGCGACGAGCGGAAGAAGAAGCGGGATGGCAATGGCGCCGGCCAGCGCGCCTCGGCCCGCAGCTTGCGCCACGAGCGCCCCGCACAAGGTTACCGCCCCGGCCAGGCTTGCGCAGGATCCAATTAGGCAAATCAAATAGAGAACGGGGTGCTCGATTCCGCGCCCGATCATCGTGAAGAACAGAAGACTAAGGATCAGACCCGTCACGAGCATGAGCCCAAGGTTGTACAGCGCCTTGCCCCAGAAGACCGCTTCAGGTCTTGCGATGAGCCGCAGCAGATCGCCCGTTCCCTGCTCCTCCTCTGTCACGAACGCGCGGGGGAGGGCGACGGCGGCGGTGAAGAGGAGCGTGACCCAAAGCAGGCCGGAAGCGAGGCTTCCACCGAGGCGGATGTTGAACGCGGCGAATGCAACGGCGACGACTGCGGCGATGCTGAAGAGGGCGACTGTGGCAAGGCCGCTGCGTGTGCGGAGCTCGCTCGCGAGCTCTTTTCGGAACACGGCCTTGATTTCACGCTGCCAGGAGTTCATGGGGTGCTCCTGGTTGGTAAATGGTAAATCGTAAGTGGTAAATGGCCCGGAAACTCGGCCAATTGGTTGTGAGATCGTGTGGATCCCGGTCCACCTGCGGAGGGTTTAACTTCCTCAGTAGGAACTCGCTTGTTCACCCACCCCCAGCCGACCAATTTGTTAGGCAACGGCGGCTCCCACCGCCACATGCTCGAGGGTTAGTTCATGAGTGGCGTACCGGCGCTCGGCAGGATCGTTGGTGGCGAAGAGGAGGACCCCGCGTGAGGACTGCTCTTCGACGATGCTGTCGATAAGCGTTTTG
>JAXDKF010000344.1:0-3300 GCA_034667265.1 Fimbriimonadaceae bacterium | reverse complement strand
CTATAAGCGCGATTCGGCCAGCGAAGCCCTCCCCGTCGAGGCGTTTGTAAATGCATAAGGAGCGGCTGGTTTGCGTCTTGCGTGAAGCCTTTCCCACGGCGGCGATCCCTTCGGATGCGGCCGATCTCAAAGTGGGCGACATTCCCGAATGGGATTCGCTGGGCAATTTCACGTTCCTTCTCGCGGTTGAGGAGGAGTTCGACGTGCGCTTCTCAGTCGAGGAAATGGCCGAGCTCAAGTCGTTGAACGCTCTAGACGCGGTGCTCCAGCAGAAGCTATGAGTGTCGTGACGGCAGATGACATCGGCTCGTCGTTCCGGGCTGCAGGTGTGGGCGCAGGAGACACGTTGTGCCTTCACTCCGACGCGATCGTGCTGGCGCAGATGGCGATTGGCACCCCGCAGGAAAGGGCAGACTCATTCATCAATGCGCTGGAGGACCTCCTTGGTCCGGAAGGCACCCTTGTGGTGCCTACCTTTACCTACAGCTTTACGGAAGGGAAGCCTTACGATCCGTCTATGTCGCCGAGCAAGGTAGGAGTGCTCACAGAGATGTTTCGCGTCCGCCAGAACGTGCTCAGGACGCGAGATCCGATCTTCAGCTTTGCGGTGTCGGGATCGAAGGCTCGTGAGTACGCCTCCGCTTCTGTTGAAGAGAGCTTCGGCGACAAATCTGCTTTCGCTTTGCTCCAGCGGGATAACGCCTGGATCGCGTGTTTGGGGTGCGCCTTGGATCGAGTGACATTCGTGCACCGCGTGGAGCAGATTGCAGGAGTCGACTATCGGTATCCGAAAGTGTTCTCGGGCGAGGTGATCGAGAATGGCCGGCAGACTGAATTGAAGACGACCTATTTGGTGCGAGATCTCGAGCGTGCTACCCAGACCGATCTCCGGCTCCTTCAATCGAAACTGATTGCGGAAGGGAAGCTCAACCTGAAGCCGGTGGGCCGGATTGCCTTGCTGACGGTCAGGGCGCAAGACTTTTTGGCGTCAGCCCTGGAATTGCTGAAGACAAACCCGAGCGGCCTGATCAAGGAAGGAGCGGCGTCATAAGGTTCCACCACATCGGCCTGTTTGTTAAGAGCTTGGAACTCGGGCGACAGCATCTCACGGCGCTGCTGCCCATAGTTTCGTGCGGAGAAGAGTTCAAGGATGAAGGCCTAAAAGTCTACATTCAGTTCTTGCGCGACGAGAGTGGGGTGCTGTACGAGCTGATTGCACCGCTGGGCGAGGACAGTCCCACTGCGGGGGTGCTTGCAACCGGCAAGAACATCCTGAACCACGTTGCCTACACCGTTACTGATCTCGAGGGCGAGTCTCAAAGATTGAGAAAGGGTGGCTGTATTCCACTCGGCCGGTCCGCACCTGCTCTGGCATTTGAAAGAAGGAACGTGGCGTTCTTCTTGACCCCGCTGACTTTTATCCTAGAGCTGATCGAGGAACCGGCGATTACATCTCGAAAGACGGATTGAAGCAGCTAACGATCACCCGGTCTTCGTACTTCCCATCCACGATGTAGTGGTTGAAGAGCCTGCCCTCGACGATCCAGCCGGCGTTCGTATAAGCCTTGATGCTCCCCCCGTTGGAGGCATACATGCCGCCACTCAGCTTGCGGATGTTGTGGTGCTCGAAGGCGAGCTTGTTTCCCAGCTTGATCGCCTCAGTGGCGTAGCCCTTGCCCCATTCGCTCCTGTCTCCAATGACCGTCACCAGGTCCGAAACAGAATGCTTGCAGTCGATCGGCCCGACCTTGAGATTCCCGATGTGCTTGGCGCTCCCTTTGAGACAGATCGCGTACATGAAGTACTTGTTGGAGTCCCTGCCGGATTTGATGTAGTCGATAACCGCTTGAATCGTTAGGCTCTTCCCATCCACCTCCAGGTATCGCGTGACCTCGTCATCCTTGAACCACTCGAGGTATTCAGCCTTGACGTCGGAGTCGAGCAGCTCGCGGAGGTAGAGGTTATTGCCTTCGAGTTTCATGAGATGGAAAGTGCGGCCCTATTATGGGCGTTGAGAGCCTGATATCCAAGGCGCCGCGACCAGCTATTTTGCGCCTCTTCGCGCAGCCCCCTCCCGCAGACGAGATTAGCGTGATAGAACCGTCCTATGGACGTGGGCAGGGCAGTTGCGGCTTCGGATCGATCCGCATACTTAGGTATGCTTCCGAACTGCCTCGGCCGATGCAGCGTGGGCACTTCCCGTGACATCTCATGAGGATCGCATTTACGTCCACTTGGCAAAAAACCGACCTTTTCGCCCTTCTCGCTAAGCGGTTGGAGCGGGTCGGAATCCAATCGGCTTGGATCGTAACGTCGCAGACCTATCGGCAGCGTCTCATCGATCAAGGTTTCCCCGCCGACACGATCCTTCACCTTCGGAAGGACGAAGCGCTTTCTAACCCTCTGTTCGAGCAGGACCTCCGAACGATGAGGATGCTCGAAAGCCACTCTGAGGATTTGGTCAAGAATCTGGTGCTTATGGATCGCTACGTAGGCACTTGGCCGTGGCGAGAGGCGGAACGGTACGCGGCCTATGTTTCGGCGCGAACGGCAGAGTTTCTGGACCGGCTGGACGTGAAGGTCGTGACCGGTGAGCCGACCGTTTTGCATGACTTCCTCGCCGCAATGGTTTGCCAGGCTACAGGCCGGGACTACGTAGCGCCTTTAACTTTGCGACTCCCGGTGCAAAGGTTTGCCTTTTGGCGAGGCTACAAAGAGGGCGAGTTTGTAACCTTTGGCGCGCGCCTGCCTGCCGAGGTCTTGCCGCAGTACGTCCAGATGGCGAGAGAGATCCGAGACCAGATCGTGGTGCGGCGTCAAAAGCCCGAGTACTTCTACAAGAACAGCCGGGCGCCGAGGATCACGCCAAACTTTCTCTTCAAGGTCACGCGTGGCGTGGCCAGGGCGATTGTCCAATCCCGGACCGACGCCAACATGTACTCGCTGCGGGACATGCTGGTCAAACACAAGCTCCACATGCGTCCTTTGCGTTACGCGGCAGCGCGGATCAAGTGGTCGAAGATCTTCGAGCAGCCCATCCCGGGCGAGCGCTTCGTGTTCTATCCGCTTCACAAGCAGCCCGAGCACTCTGTCGACGTTCAAGGCGCGCGCTACTGCAACCAGTACGAGCTCATCAAAAGCATGGCGAGGGAGCTGCCCTTGGATGTGCGGCTTTACGTGAAAGAGCACCGTAACTGCCTCGGAGATCGCAGCCCCAAAGAGCTCGAGGCCATGAAGATGTTGCCTGGGGTCCGCCTGATCGATCCGATGGTCGATTCTAACGATCTTATCGAGAAATCC
>JAXDKF010000343.1:0-14589 GCA_034667265.1 Fimbriimonadaceae bacterium | reverse complement strand
CAGACGTCCTTTGCCCCTGCCGTCCAGACCACCTCACCGTCATGGAAATGCTTGCGCTCTCCGAAGGGCTCCAGGCCCTTTATTTGAGTTTCGTCCAGGGTAGGGAAGGCAAGGTGGAGGCGGGAGTCGTCGGCAAGGTTTAGCTCAATTCTCAGGCCGGCGGGAATCCCGCCGGGATCGATGACGGCATGGTCCATAACAGCTCCATCGGTGCATGGGCGGCTTTCAAGCCGCCCATGCAACATTATCCGTCAGCGAAGCGATGCCGATGGCATCTTCGGTACCTTGGGCTTTTTGGCTTCCTTGGGCTCCCTCACGACCTCCGGCTCCATGACCACCTCGCCATTTCTGTAGCTTAGGAGCACGGTATCGCCATCGTGGACTTTGCCGCCCAGCATCGCTTCGGCAAGCTTTGTCTCCACTAGCGCTCTGATTTGGCGACGCAGCTCGCGCGCGCCGAATTCCGGCTTGAAGCCGACTTCCGCGAGATGATCGATCAGCGACTGATCGAAGATCAGCGACACCCCTTGGCCGTGCGCGACCCGCTTGACCCGTTCCAGCTGCAGTCGCACGATGTCCGCGATCTGCGACCTTGTCAGGGAGTGGAAGACGATGATGTCGTCGATGCGGTTGAGGAACTCGGGCCGGAAGCTTCTTCGCAGCACATCCATGAGTCGGTCCTTGAGCGCCTGGTATTCCATGCGATTGGACTCGGTGGACATAAGGTTCTCGCGAATGATGTCCGCGCCAAGGTTGCTTGTGGCGATGATGATCGTGTTGGTGAAGTCCACGACACGCCCCTTGCCATCGGTGAGCCGCCCGTCATCGAAGACCTGCAGGAGGATGTTGTGCACATCCGGATGCGCCTTCTCGATCTCGTCGAGGAGCACAACACTGTAGGGTCTGCGTCGGACCCTCTCCGTAAGCTGGCCGCCTTCTTCGTAGCCGACGTAGCCTGGCGGTGCTCCAACGAGTCGAGCAACCGTATGGCGCTCCGTGTACTCGCTCATGTCGACGCGGATCATCGCGTCTTCATCGCCGAACACTACTCCTGCAAGTGCCTTTGCAAGCTCCGTCTTTCCGACGCCGGTGGGACCGAGGAACAGGAAGTTTGCGATCGGTCTGCGCCCCTCTCCGAGACCTGCGCGTGCCAAGCGGACCGCGTCGCTGACGGCCTTGACTGCTTCGTCTTGGCCGATCACGCGCTGGTGAAGGCGAGACTCCATTTCCAAGAGCCGCTGCCGCTCTTCCGTGGTCAATTCCGTAACGGGAATGCCGGTCAATGCCGAGACGATCTCTGCGATATGCTCAACGCGGACGTCGGCGGAGCCTGAACCGACTCGCCTGCGCCACTGCTCATGCATCTCGTCCAGCTCCTTCTGACGCTGGGTGATCTGCTGCTCGATGTCCTTGGCCTTCTCGAACTGCTTGCGCGAGCTTGCGTAATCCTGCTCGCGCTTGAGGGTGGCCATGTCCGCCTCCCGCTCGTGGAACTCGGCCGGGCGGGAGGTGGCGCCTATCCTGACCCGGGCAGCGGCCTGATCGATTAGGTCGATAGCTTTGTCCGGGAGGAAACGATTGGTGATGTAGCGGTCGGACATTTCGGCCGCCGCGGTGATCGCTTCGTCGGCGATTGAGACTTTGTGATGCGCCTCGAATCGATCTCTCAGGCCACGCAGGATGTTGATCGTCTGCTCCACCGTCGGCTCCGCAATGAACACGGGCTGGAAGCGTCTTTCCAGCGCCGCATCCTTTTCGATGTGCTTCTGGTATTCGTTCAGCGTGGTGGCGCCGATGAGATTGAGCTCACCTCGAGCAAGCGCTGGCTTGAACGAGTTTGCGATGTCCAGGCCGCCTTCGCCGCCGCCCTGTCCCGCTCCCACGATCGTGTGCAGCTCATCGATGAAGATGATGAGCTCAGCAGAGTGCGCGGTGATCTCGTCGAGCACGGCCTTCACCCGCTCCTCAAACTCGCCACGATACTTCGATCCGGCAACCATTGAGTTGATGTTCAGCTCGACGAGGCGCTTGTCACGCAAGACGTCTGGGACGTCTCCGCTAAGCACCCGTTGAGCGAGACCTTCGACGATCGCGGTCTTGCCAACGCCGGGTTCGCCGATGAGCACCGGGTTGTTCTTCTTTCTCCGCGCGAGGACTTCGATGGTCGTTTCTATCTCCTTTGAGCGGCCGATGACGGGGTCCAGCTTTCCTTCGCGCGCCATCTTGGTGAGGTCGCGGCTGAATTTGTCCAAGGTCGGTGTATTGGATTGGCCCTCCACGCGGCCTTCCTCGGCGCCCTTGCCCACGACCTTAACGGTTTGCTGGCGCAGTGCCTCCGGCGTGAGTCCGTACCGGCGAAGAATGTCGCCCGCCAGGCCCTCTTCTTCAGACACGGCTATCAAGAGATGCTCGGGGCCGATGTACGTGTGGCCTAACTCGCGCGAAACGAAGAACGCGCGCTCGATGGCCGCCTTGACTCGGGGGCTGACACCCATCTCGCCGCTGCTATCGGCAGGAGGTGATTTCTCGGCTTCGCGTTCGATCTGCTGCCGAAGGTCGGTTGGGTTGATCTTGAATTTCTTGAGGATGGCTTCGGCGACGTCGCTTTCGGCGAGGGCAAAGAGGAGGTGTTCGGTATCGATTTCGCGACGTCCCCACTCGTGTGCCGTTTGCGCGGCGGACTGCAAAAGCTCTCGTGTCTGAGTGCTCAGGAGTCGTTCGACATCCACACCCTCTCTATCGCCGTTTCGCCGCCGGATCGGCACTTGGCGGTCGCCCGATCCTTGATCGTTGCCGCGCGACTCTTGACCGTCACCAAAGGCACCGCCCGTTCCGCGGCCGAAGAAGTCCCCAAAACCGCTGTCTTCTCCGAACAGGGATTCCAGCGGTGAACGGCTGCGGCTGCGCATCAGCCGTTCATAGTCGTCGGCACAAACCTGCAGAATTTGTTCGGTTCCGTCTTGCCGAACCCGCACACGATACTCGGCGGGTTTGCGGCCACAAATATCACAAAGCACAGGAGCCATGGGCTTCCTCCTCAGGCAAACGGGTCGTGAGCCGATCGTCTAGTCGTTCTGAGGCGAAGGTAGGGCCTTTGTTCCGATCAAGCAGGCTGTTTCATACCCATGATTTGTAATCAGAACATTGTCCTAAGAAGGGTGGACGGCTTTGCCAGGAACAGCGGCGAAGCGCGGCACTCCAACAGGCGGGACATCGTGCGAGAGAGTTGCCCTTCGCAAGCCCGGATGATCGTGAGAATCGAACGGGAGAAGCAGGGAGCGCCGCGTAGTTTGCATCCTCACCGGAGGCCACCGGTTCATGACGAGCCGGTGGCTTCAATGACACTGTTGCGTGAGATTTGAGGCGGCAGGAGATAATGGGCCATGAGACGCTCTCGCTTGCTCGTCGCCGCTGTCGCGGCTGTCCTTGGATCGCTCGCGTACGCCGCTTACCTCGCAGGCGGCCAGCTCTACTTGAAGGGGAGCCTCGCATCCTCATCTGTGATCGAGGTCAAGGGCACGGCCTACGTTCCAGTGAAGGGTGTTGCCAAGGCACTGAACATGACACGAGGGGAGCGAATTTGCTTCCTGGCAGCGCCTTCGATTGCGCTGACGTTCCAGGTGCCGGAGAAGGCAGTCTTAAAGGATCTCGTTTACGAAGTGTACGACCTTGGCAGCACGCGCAAGGCGAAGCCGTTCCGTGCCTCGTTGAAGAGCTAGGCTTCTCAATCGGATTGCTTGATCCGCTTGATCACGTCTATTGCAAGCGGGACCGTGCTGAGGACGCCGATGGCGAGGAGCGGCCAGCCGATCTTCTTGCGCTTGTCGGCGGGGATCTTGTCCGCAACAAGCAAAGCGATCCCTCCCGCGAGCATTCCTCGGGTGGCAGCAATGATTCCGAGCTCAGGTATGGGTAAGGCGACTTGCTTCATATCTCTGCCGACTGTCCCTCGCACTTATTGTTCAGGGCTCGTCGTCGGGTGCAAGAGCCCATGCTCATGAACAAACCCAAGTCGAATCCGTACAATAAAGCACACTCGAGACGGAGGTCTGGAACCTGATGCTAATGTCTTCACTCAACGCGAACGACCACACGATTGGCCCGCTGGACGCTCCGATGCAGCTTGTCGAATACGGAAGCTACGACTGCCCTCACTGCAGGCAGGCGCTTCCCATCGTGACGGAGGTTTCTCAACGCTACGGAGCGCCCCTGCTCTATGGCTACCGCCACTTTCCCCATGGCGGCGTCGACACCGAACCGGGCCGCGCCGCTTGCGCCGCGGAGGCTGCCGGCTTGCAAGGGAAGTTCTGGGAGATGCACGACATGCTGCTGAACCACCAGGCCGAGCTCACCGAGTCCAATCTGGTTGGCCACGCCGCCTCGTTGGGGCTCGACGCGCAGCGCTTCAAGAGCGACATGGTTTCGCCTGGCGTTGTCGAGAAGGTGCGAGAACAGTTTCAAAGCGGCCTCGACGCGGCAGTGCGCAGTACTCCCACTTTCCTGATCAACGGAGTGAGGCACGACGACTACTGGGATGTCGACACCCTCCTCGAAGCCCTCAACCGCCACGCTGCCAACCTGCTAGTACCGCACTCCTTCTGATTTGAAGCCGCGTCTGGCCGCTTTGCATGACGCGGGTTTGGTGGCCATGCAAAAAGTCACGGGACAGAGGATCTATCGATTGAACCCGGAACCTCTCAAATCGGTGGCTGAGTAGGTCGGCGAATACGAGAAGTTCTGGACAGGGTGATTGACTAACCGCCGTCTGGCGTGAACGTCTTCTTTTTGCCCGTGCCGTCACTAATCTCCATAGCGGTCCGATTAGGGCTTGAATAGAGCGAGATCCTCGGCGAGGAACTCTGGTCCCCATCGGTCTCGCCCGTTTGGCTCCCCATGACCAGCAGGGATTGCTGTCCTTTGGCGGCTAGCTGGCAATAAAGGACGCCGTCGTGAAGCAGATTCAGTCCCACGCGGCCAGTATCTGAGACTCCCATTTGCATTGCGTCCCGACCCTTGTGAGCAAAGGACATCTCGGGCGTCGAGCCTGCCGCGAGGATGATCGAATCGCCGTCCTCCTTGCCCTTCAACGTGATGCCCTGCGCATCCATCTCAATGAAACTCTGGCCATCGGAATCGACGATGACCACGGACTTCGCCTTGACGATGTCGTCGCTTCGAGTCGAGCCGATGTTGATGCCAGCGACCATGCCCAAGAAGGCTGCCGCGAATGTTCCGAGCCAATAAGATCCGTTCATGTTTTCTCCTTCTACCATGCCTTATTTGTTCGAGTCCGGCCGCACATACTTCGTGCTTCCATCCGGGTTCCGGCAAACAAGAAAGCCAGTGTTGTCCTTGGCGAACAGCCCTGCGCCGAAGATCTTGCTTGGGTCCTTCGTGAAGAGCTCGTCTGGACTCATGGCTTCCTCCTCGATGCCCACGGACAGTCGCGCCTGGTCCTCGCTTCCAAAGAGCAGGGCTCGCCTCGCCCCATGGTGGTACACGGTTAGGCCGTTTTTCTCTGCATCCAGCAACCCGACCATCACGGTGTCGTAGCCGTCCCTAACGAACGCGACCTGGGGGAGCTCGCCCGCCGTGATCCTAGTCGCGTTCCCTTTGGCATCGCCGTTTAGTACGATGCCGGCGGACGTCATTTGGATCACCGCGTTGTCGTTGTCGTCTACAACCCGGATCGTCTTTGCGGTGACGGTGTCTTCCACTGTGTGGCCGGTTATTCCAGCGCCCACTAGGACGCCCAAAATGCCGACGGAAAAGTTCGTTGCGAGCTGTCCCAAATTCATTTCGTCGCACCTGCCGGCGTGTCGTTGCTTATCGACTTAGTAGTGCCGTCCTTGCCGGACAGGGTCAGTGTGGTGCCCTTGTCGAATGCAGTCAGCCTGGCCGCGTTCTTGTTATCCATCGTGCCATCGAAAAGGCTCATGTAGTCCGTGAGCTCGTCGCCCGTGAACACGCCCACGATGGACTTGTCCTCGTTCGATGCGATGTACGAGCGCAGACGCCCGCCGTAGTACGTGCCGAAACCGGAGGAGCCCTTGTAATTGCAGCCGACGTCACACCGCACTTCACCTTCTTCTTGGAACGTGATCCTGGCCTTCTGCTGCGCTCTGATCTGAGTCGCGGAGCCTTCATCCTCGCCCAAAACGACAATGCCCGAGGCGTCCGCGGTGATCCAAGCCTTGCCTTGGTCGTCGACAAGCTCGAGGCGCTTGCCTTTCAAGACATCCTCGTGGCCCATATGCGAGAGGCCGATGCCAGCCATCATGCCCGCCAAAGACGCCACAAAGGCGACGAGCCCGTTATTCAACATGAAGAAACCCCCTATTTCCGGTTCGAGTCAGTTCGTAATCTTGCGGTCTCAGCCGGTGAGCACGCTTCGTGAGCGGAGCCCCCTCATCGTGATGAAGTCGATTCCGCTCATGAGGTCACTGCGGCATCTCGTCGCAAAAGAGGATGTCGTCTCCGCCCTTTCTAGGACCTGAGCTAATGGTCGTCCCATCGGTCTTTCGCCAGGTAACCAGATAGGAGTAGGCGAACTTGCCTTCCTTGCTGATGCCCGGAACCACTCGCGAGACTGGCCCTTTGGTGGTGTCGATCGTGACCTGCCTTGTAATCGGCGAACCGGCAGGATCGTCGAACGTGATCTGCAGCGTCACCAGCCTGATTCCCTTCGCCTTGAGAGCGTCGAGATCGCCATCGACTTGGATCGACCTGCGCATGTAGGGCGCGAACACGGGAATGCCGGCCGCGTTCGCCACCTTCCAACCCGTGTCGATCTCTTTGCCGCCGAAAAAGCTCCAAACCACATCGTATTCGTAGTCCAGCCATCTCTCGCGATTGGTATCGCCCTTGAAGCCGTACATGAGCTTGAAGTTGTTGGCCGATTTGTTGAAGTTGTCTCGGTCGATGCGTATCGCATCGTCAGTCTGTTCACCGCCCTGGTGCTTCTTTCGGAGGCGCACTGTGACGAAGTTGATGTAGTCCTTGAAGTCCGAGGCGTTGCTGCCATCCAGGTATACGGCGATCTCTCGCTGCTTATACAGCGGATCGTCGAGGTTGACCGTCCGGAATATCTCCGGATCGTCCATGTACGACGTAAGATCGCCGATGTTCTCATCGAACCTCAGGCAGAGCTTGGAAGCGGTGTACTTCTTGAAGCTCATCTCGTATTTTCCGCTTCGCTTGGACTCCTTGAACTGATACGTGGCCATCAAGGAGAAAGGCGGTTGGGTAAGGCTGCTCATCGCGGCTCCAATCCCTTGAGCTGTTCCGCCCCCTCCACCTCCGGCTGCCGGGCCACCGCCACCAGTCTTCGGCTTATCCTTTCCGCCGGATCCCGACTGAGCCTTCCTGGCGTCGTCGTTGAGCTGCTTGAAACTGTCCTCGTTCTGCTTCATAAGTTTGAAGTCGTCGGGTTTGTTGTCGACTTTCTCGAACATCATGTTGAGGATCTGGTTGTAGGCGGCATTCACGAGGCTGTCCATCGCCTTGTCGTCGCCTTTCACTTCGAGCTGGATGGCGCCTTGCCTCCTGAGATCGTCGAAGGACAGCTTTAGCCCGAAACCTGCTTCAAAGTAGGCGTAGCGTGCCTTAGTCGCCAGCTCAAAACCCTTGTAGCTATAGATCTGGTCGAAGTCGGCCTTGAGAGTCGCATCGTAAGGACTGCGATAGCCTTCCATCTCCATCTCAAAGGTGAAGCTGATGTCTGGCGTCTTCATCTTGAAGCTCTCCCAAAGGAGCTGTGCGCCCAGCTTGGTCAGCCGGATGCTGACCGCCGCTTTCTCGCCTTCCAAGATCGGCGCCTTGCCGGTACCGACGAGAGTTTTTGCGAGGTCGCCGTTCTCCTTCGTAAAGCTCGTGATCAATGCGAAGGTGCCCGACCGAAAGATGACGGGACCGACGAGCTTAGCGTCCGGATCCACTTTCTGGATCGCGCTCGCGGCCGCCGCCTTTTCTGCGTCAGACACGCCCAGCTCGACGAGGCAGTGCATGATGCCTCCGCCTTCAGCCTGGTCTTGCGAATCCTCGCCCGGCTTGCTGCGTTGATTGACCGCGTATTTCAAGAAGCTGAATTGCGGCGAGCCGCTCTTTCGTGCGAGCTGGATCCGGTCCGGCACGTAGTACCAGGCCTTTGGGTTCTTATACTCCTGGAAGACGGTCAGCTTACCGGCCCGCATTGGCTTGTCGAGCAGGATCTCCTGCGCGTGCGCAACTGCTCCAGCCAGTGCGATTACGATCAAGAATGCACGTTTCATGCTCCCCCTCCCAAAATGTGCTCGACCGCCCCGTCCACGACTTCTTTGGCGCGGTTTCCGTAGTCCGCGTTGTCCAGGATGTCGTCCGGAATGGACGCATAGATGTATCCGCTGGAATCTCGCTGCCACGGTCCCACGAGACGGCCTTTCGACTTATGGAAGTAGATCAGCCGGTAGGCATACTCTTGCTTGCCGTCGTCCCGGAAGAACCGGAACGGACGTAGGTTTTGGTCGGGTAACGGCTGGATCGTGGCCGTCCGTTCCTTTCCAAATTGCCAGTAGTTGATCTGCGCCGCGATGCGGACGATGTCCTTTTCTTTCATCGCCTCGTTGTCCCACTGAAAATCGACGCTGGTGGGTCGGATCGGAGGTGCTACGGTGACACCTTGAAATTGCCCAACCTGCCAAGTGGGATTTTCCGGGAACAAAACGCCCCCGCGCAGGCTCCACTGCACCTGATATTCAAAGGCGTCGGGATTCTTCTCTTCGCCCCGTGCGTAGGTGAGCGTCGCGGCGGTTCCGTTGTCCTTCAAGAACTTGGAGTCGATCGTCACGCTGTCCAAGAAGTCGCTGCCTGAGGCTCGTCGCTTGCGGATGTTGATGGTCGCGTAGTTGATGGCGTCGTCGAAGATGTCCTTCGCGTCGAGATCGAGGACTACCTTTACGTCGCGGTGCGTGAAGAAGGGATCGTTCAGGAGCACTGAGGCCACGCATCTTGGATTGTTCTTGACACCGTCATACATGTCGAGTAGGTCGGCGGTCATCTTCCCTTGCTTCTTAATAGGCACTGCAGCCGAGAAGTGGAAGGAGCGGCTGTAGAGCTCTTGGCGCTTCCAGTGCCTTGTGCGGTTGATGCGGCTGACGTCGAGGCCCTTGTCCACTTCGGGCTCTTTGGCAGCCTGCTCGTCATTGTCCTTGGCGTTGCTCTTCTTGTCGGAATTCATGGGCTGCGTTAACAGCGTCACGAACATTTGCATGAAGCCCTCGGTGATCTTCTCAGCGAGATCGCTGTCCACCGTGGTGTCGATGTGACACTTGATTACGCCCATGTCCTTCAGGACCTGGATGTCCTCGAGCGACTCCTCGTATGTCTCCCCTGCCGGGACGTCCTTTTGGCCAGTTTTAACGCCGCAGAAGTAGCTCCGCTCGGTCTTGTACAGTTTCTGGAAGTGTTTGTTGATCGTTTCCGTGCGCTCGTCCAACTTGGACATGTCGATCGTCAGGGTCGCCTCGACCGCCGGGGACTTCACATAGTAGTTGTAGTTGATCTCCAGCTTGAGGTCAGAGCTCGCCATCTTTTTTTCGATGGGCGCCACGAAAAGCTGCGCGCCTATGGGCCCAAGATTGGCGGCGATAGCCATCTTCTCGCCCGGAAAGGTCGGCGCTCGCCCGCTGCAGATCATGTTGCGAGTCAGGGTCTTGTCGGTCAGCACGGCAGAAGTCACTTGGAACGAGCCCGGGCCTTCCGTTGTGATTGGAGCGGGAACGATCTTCGCCTTCTGAAAGGAATCTAGCGCGAGCGGCCCATGCATGCCCTCGAGGTTCTCCTGCGGCGCTCCGCCACCCGCGTGAACTCTGCCTACCTTCCCGATGAAGCGGACACGGTAAGGCACCGCGCCGATCTTGGTCTGCAGCTCGGCAAGCTGCTCGTTGGTTAGGCCGTATTGGAACATGGCGCTGAAGATGGCGCCGGATGCACCGCCGGCATCCTCCCTTTGCTCGGTCACATACTTGAGAAAGAGGAAATGCGGCGCGCCGTCTGGCCTCGTGGCGAGTCGAAATCCCGCGGGAAGGTAGTACCACGTCGTGGGATCGTTTACTTTGGCGTACAGGTGCACGTCCGTCCCATCCGAAAGCTTGACGAAGCGTTCGTTCAGGATGTCCATGATCGCCTCTTGCGCGTTTGCGGCGCCAAAAGAGAGGGCAAGAGCGGCGGAGCAGAGGAGCTTGGCGAATCTCATTTCATAAGGTTCCTTTAATTGGCAGTTGGCAGCTCGTCCACCAGGATGATCCCGGAATCTGACTTAGCCGCAGGTTTGAGCAGGCGTTTGCCGTCTTGTAAAAACCACTCGATCTCGAGGTTGTAGTCATAGGTGCCGCGAGGCTGCACAAGCACCACGGTGGATGGCTGGGTTACTCCCGTTTTATAAGGCAGCTGCATCCGGCGGTTCTTGCCGAAGTAGTCGAATTCCAGCTTCACAAGCGCGTAGCGGACGTTGGCCCCCTTGAGCTTCTCGTTGTCCGCGTCTATGCGCACCTCGTGGAGCTCGTACGGCGGCTGGATGGACACGCTGGCGACGCTCGTTTGCTTCCAGCCCTGCTCGAACTCGCCTCCGTCTTTGAAGCTCCATTTGCACTTGTATTCGTAGTCCAGCCATTTGTCTCGGTCGGTGTCGCCCTGGACGCCATAAACCATCTGGAACCGGTTGGCGCTCTTTACAAACTCGTCCTTCGTCACCACGAACTCTTGGAGAGTCGTGTTTCCGTCCTGGTGCCTCTTGCGGACGCTTACCGTGACGTTGTTAATATAACGGTCGAAATCGTTGAGGATGCTGCCGTCGAGCATCACCGTCACTTCGCGCTGCGAGTACACGGGGTCCGCGAGGTTGACGGTTCGGAAATATGCCTGATCGGTGCCGTATTTCTTGTAAATATCGCCGATGTTGGCTGTGAGCATGGCTCCTCGGACGGCCGTCGCCATGTGGTTCATGCTGACCGTGGACTTGCCCGTCACCTGCAACGTGCGCATTCGGTATCCGGACGACACGTTAAACTTCAGCGGATTGAACATGGCCCCCGAGCCTGGGCCAAGCGAGCCCAATAGGCCACCCTCCTGCTTTGCTTCCGCTGCGGGCGTTTCGGGTGGAAACTGCACGGGGCTAAAAACCATAGATGTGACCCGGTCATACATCGCGGCCAGCATCTCTTCGGAGGGCTTGTGCTCGCCTTTGGTCACCAGCTTGATGGCACTCTTTCGCTCAAGCGACTGAACGATCTTGTCGACCTCGACCTTGAAAAAGATCATTCCCGTACTGGAGTGAGAGTGCTCGTCCTTTTGCACTTCAGTCCAGTCGACGGTCAGCTCCGCCTCATACGCGTCTGTGAGCCCCTCAAATTCCAGCTCGAAGGCAACCGAGATGTCCGGCGTGGCAGTTTGGAAGCTCTGGGACAGGATCTGAGAATCGAGCTTGTCCAAGCCCATCGAGATGGCGACCTTCTGACCCTCGAAGATCGGAGCGTTGCCGCTCATGAACGCGCGCTGCACGCCGTTTTTGTCCTTGAACGATGAAATAACGTTATAGCGCCCGGCTTTAAAAACGAGTGGTCCCATGAGCTTCGCCGGCTTTCCCGTTTTGCCTGCTAGCTCGCCTTGCGCACGCATAAGCATGTCGTTCGGTGTGTCCATCTGCATAAGGAAGTGCAGGATGCCGCCACCCTCGCCCTCGGTAATAGCTTCCTCGCCTCCGCGCTTTACGTTCTGCACGTATCGGAGGAAGCTGAACTCCGGTCCGCCGCTGCCGTTCGTGCCCAGTCGCAACTGTGCCGGAAGATAGCGGTACTCGCCCTCGCGTCCGGAAACCGGGAAGCAGTAGAGTCCGCCTGCCTTGACGGCGTGGTCAAGGAGCACCGGTTGCGCAAACGCCAGCGAGCCGAAAGCGAGAAGTGGCAGAGCTAGGGCTCCTTTCATCCAGCCACCGGTGGTGCGAGAAGAACGTAGGTATTGTCGGTGTTTTTTTCCTCTTCGACCGTCTGTTTGCCATCCTTGAAGTACCAGATGCGCTTGACGTTGAACTTCGCCTGCGGATCTCTGTAGAACACCACGTCGAGCGCGCCCGCGCCGTCACCGGCACGGATCAGGGTGCGCTTCTGAGTTGGCTTGCCCATGAGCGGGTAATCGAATACAACGTTCACGGCCGTGATCCCGCGATCGTTCCAAGTCGTGCGGTCTGAGTCGATCGTCGCCTCGACTCGATCGAGGGGCGGCGCTAGATTGATGGCCCCGCTCGTGGACTTTGTCCAGCCCTCGTTTGAGGGCTCGCTTAAAGTGCCCCGGCCTTTGAGGCTCCAGGTCACGCGATATTCATAGCCGAGCCATGCGTCGCCGGTCTCGCCCAGACGGGCGTAAGAAATCGGTTTCGCTATTTCCCCTTGCTTCAGCGTGTCGGCGGTGAAAGTCAGCGTGTCCAGATATTCGGGGTTCTCTGGGTACTTCTTGCGGAGCTGGACGGAAACGAAGTTGACCGTGTCCAGGAAGCTCGCGGCGACGCCGCCATCCACTTGGAACATCACATCGCGAAGCTGGAACGCCGGATCGGCCAAGTTGATGGTTCGGAAGTATCGAGGATCGTCCTTGAGGCTGTCGTGCAGAAGTCGAAGATTGCCCGCGGTGTTGACGGGCACTTTAATGGTGCCGTTCTTCACCAGCATGATGTCGAACTTGGCCACACGGATGTCCTTTCTCCTTTTCAGCACGTGCTGGAAGTCGGGATAGTAGGGCCGGTTTCCGCTGCCGAAATGTATCTTGGCCAAAAATCCCCGCTCGGTGCGCCCGGGGATATCCAAGTTCGTTTCCTCTTGCTTAACTTCGGGTAGGAAGCCGAGCTTGGTATCGAACATCATTTCCGTGATCCGGTTGGTGACCGACTCTAGGATCGCGTTCATCTCGTTGGCCTTAAAACCGGTAATCGATGCGCTCCGGTCCAGGCTCTCGATCTTCAAGGTGCCATCACGCCTGAATCGATCCACTTGCGTCTTGACTTGATCTCGCGTGAACTCGACCTGGTTGTGAGTCATATCCAAGAAATGTTTGTAGATAAGCTCCATGTCTGCCGTCACGTGAGCCGAGAATCCCACGACCGACGCTTCGAATTGGCCGCTGATGCCAATTGAAACGTCCGAGGCGCCCATGGTCATCGAGCTGAAGAGGATGGTCGCGCCTTCGGGAGTGAGCAAGGCTGCGACGGCGGCGCGACTTCCGGGAGTCAAAGGTGCGCGGCCGCTTGCGATAAGCGTGCGCGTGAGACCGCCATCGCCCTTGTTATTGAGCACGGCAGAAATCACTTGAAAGCTAGCCGCCGTTTCCTCGCCCTGTGCGTTCTGGGCGGGCAGCAAGGGGACCATTCCCGCAATGTGGACATCGCCCGCCTTCCTCTTGAGCTTCTTCTCTAATGCCGCGAGGACGTCGTCGGGCAAGGAGAAGTCGAGCAGAGCATGGAAGAGGCCCCCACTTGCCTTACCCTTGGGATCTACATACTTCATGCATAGGAGCTGAAAGCTCTCGTCCCGGTTTTGCGAGAGCCGGGGGACCGTTGGGACGTAATAATATTTCGTCTTGTCGAAGTAATCCTGGAGCAGCATGACGCCGTCGATGGTGTAGGACCCTTCTTCCAAGCGGACCAATCCAAAGGCGCTTTGGCAAACAAGCAGGGCAGCGACCAGGCCGAGCAAACGTCTCATACGCCGTCACTCGCTTTGGTGGTCACATCCAATATCCGCACCCAGTCATTCACTTTGGTCCACTCCCCAGTCTTCTCGTCGCCGTCCGCCGTGATGTCGCGCACGCGATACCGATAGCCCTTCTTCATGCTGATCGCGAACTTAAACTTCGCCCTCGCGGAGTACACATCCCTCTCGCCTTTGAGAAACTTGACAATGGAGGTGATTGGCCTGCCCGTGACTCCCGTCGCTTCAAGCTCGACGTGCTTCTCGATCACGTCGCCTTCTCGTTCTTCCTTAAAATCGAAGCAGTAAACGTTGAGAAGAGGGAAGTTGGCGGGCGCGCGCTCGTTCAGGTCGATCTGCTTCAGGCTGCCGGGATATTTGTCGGTGTCGACCGTGATTGGAATGGCATCGGCAAGCGCGGTAAATTCCTCCGTCTTCTCCGCTCCCTCGATGCTCGCGCCTTTGGAAGTGAAGGCGTAGGTGACCGTCATGGCGGCTTGACCGCGCTTGAGGATGTCCCAAAGGAGTTGGCTGGTCGCGCTGTTGGGATACACGGTGATCACGCGCTCTGTCCAATACTGTGTGGGACTCCAGTCCGAGAGGCTCTCCGCGTCGCCGGTGCCTGCGTCCACCTTCTCTTGCCCAACGGGTGTGTAGAGCAGGTGGGTCTCGAAGCCCGTGATAGGCATCGGTTTAAGCGTGACGCGCCGTTTGGTTTGAGCTGTAATGACGTCCGCGGCTCTTTGGAGCATCGAAGACGGACGATGCTCCATCACGAGCCGGAAGGAGAACGCACTTCTAGTCGTGAATTTGCCCTGGTCGCCAGTGGCGCCGGTTCCGACGTATCGCAACTGAAGAAAGCTGAGCTCCGGCGAAC
>JAXDKF010000342.1:0-22729 GCA_034667265.1 Fimbriimonadaceae bacterium | reverse complement strand
CGAGCACAACGAGGTCGTTGGGACGCCGTTCGAGCCGTTCCTTGTTTGCGAGCATTTTGTAAACGGCCTGGAGCGCGAGACCCGACCGGAGCAGAAGTCGAGACCTAAAGCCGAGGCTAGGGTCGTGGAGCAAAGTCTTGGCCAAGCTCTCGATCTGCGGGCGCATGGGAGCCAAGCTTTCGAGGATCCCTCTGGCCATCGCAAGGTTGGCAAGCCGTTCTTCCCGCCAAGTCCTCCAGTCGCGCTTTCTGAACAGTCTGCGCAGGGCAAGGCAATTCCAGAGCCAGGCCGCTCCCGCGGCAAATCCAGCGATCACATCGGAGGGATAGTGGACGCCCAGCAGGACCCTGCTGCTTCCCACCAGCAGGATGAGGATGCAGGCGACCGTCCAAATAAATCTCTGTGCACGCCGCTCCATGTTGAGGCCCAGGTAGTAGGCGAGCATTCCGTAGACCACCACCGACAGGAAGGAATGGCCGGAAGGAAAGGAGTAGCCAATTGTAGCTGCGCCGTATGCGGGGCGAGCTCGGTGGAAAGCAGTCTTAGCCAGCTCGACGAAGCCCCAGCCTCCGGCCCCTGCAAGAAGTAGGGCCACTGCGTCCGGCCATATGCGCTTCATCAGGACCAGAAAGAGCGTCGCGACGATCAGCACACTCATTACGGTGGATCCGTTTGCCAACGCCGTGATATTCAGCGTGACGTTATGCATCCAAGGCGGCTGGTGGACGTGAAAGTAGTGGACCACGGCGACGTCGAAGGCCCGAGTTTCACCTTCGGCGACCACGTCGGCCAGAACAAAAAAAACGATCAGAGAGCCGGCCGCGAGTAGCGCCGCCAAAGTAATGTGCCCAAGGATCGCGGTCAGGCTGAGCCAAAGCGCTTCTCTGATCGCTTGCCTGTTCCAGAAGGTGTTCCGCCGTGCCGCTTGCGCCATCGTCTCTCTACCTTTGAAGCCTGGCGTTGCGAGAGGTTGCATCACGGCCGCTTGCCCGCGTGTTCATAATCGTAGATTCCTGATGAAGCGCGCCTTTCTCCTTTTCCCCCTTGCCTTGGTTCTGGCTTCGTGTGGGGGGCGCAATAGAAACCCGTCCGAGTTCCTGAAATGGTCTATGGATCGCTATAAGAGCCTCAAAACATTTAAAGCGAATGGCCGTTGGCAGATGGTCGCGGGAGAGCACGTGGAGGAGCCTCGACGCCGATTTCTGGTGTACGCGGCGCCGAATAGGTTTAAGGTTGTGAGCCTAGACCCCCGCGGAGCGCCATTCATTTCGGTGAGCGACGGGAAGTCGCAGGCCGAGTACTCGCTGGACCCTCAATTCACACCAATCGCCGAAAAGGCTCCCCCATCGCTGGCCGACGCGAAGACTCCTTTTATCGAGCACATTCTGTACGGCGGAAGCCTGCTTTATCAAATGTTTCGGGGACGCGAGGGTTTTGACAAGGTCGTGGACGAGAAGAAGGGGAATGTGACCTTCGGCGACCGGCAACTCCTGCCAAACAAAGAACCTGCCAGGGAAGTGAAGTTCTACGCCGTTGGTCCGTACGGCAACGTCAGGATGCTGATCAACGAAAGGACGGGGCTGCTGTACCGGATCCAATACGATGGCAAGCCCATGCGCGAGGAATTTTTGGCGAGCGAGCGCGCAAAGGCGATGAGCGCAAAAGACAAGGAGACCCTTGCCAAACAGCGATACACCGAAGTCTTCGATGAGGTCTTCGCCAACGTCAAGCACGAGGACAAGGAATTCGTTGCGACGGTGCCGCCGGACATCCTAGAAGCTGCGGCGCGAGCCAACCCTGGGCCGCTTTTCGAAGGCAAGCCGGCGCCTGACATCGTGGTCCGGGCAATCGACGGAAAGGAAGTGCACGTCAAGGACTTTCGCGGCAAGAAGGTCTTGATCGACTTTTGGGCGACGTGGTGCGTTCCTTGCCAAGTCACCCTTCCACACACGGCCCAATTGGCCAAGACGCATGGGAAGGATGTGGTCGTCCTCGCGATCACCAGCGAGGATCCCAAGATCGTTCGGGCGTTCTTGAAATCGAAGAAGCTGGATCTGCCGGTTTACATCGATAAAGGCGCGAAGGCATGGGATGTGTTCAAGGTCGCCTCATTGCCCTCGTTCATCCTGATCGACGAGAAGGGCGTGGTGCAAACGTATCTGCCCGGCTACAACGAAGAACGGATGCACGAGGCTTTGCAAAAGGCCGGCTTGGAGTCCTGAGGGGGCGGGGGCCTTGGTACCTGCGCACGCTGTGCCTGTCGACCTCCCGCTTTATCCTCGGGATTTTTGTCTATGGCCGCCCGGTTTAGGTTCCGCGTTTAGTCGACTCTGAGCAAAAACGGGCTGAATTGCGGGGTCGCGTGTATTTGCGTCGGAACTTGCGCGCTCTTGCAGTTCGGGAGTGGCGTTTCGCCATCTCCCAACAGCAAGCGGAACAGCCACTCCGCCCTTCGGGGCGGAGACCTTTTTAGAACTCGGAACTCGGAACTCGGAGCTCGGAGCTGGGGATTTTGGCTTTTGGATATCCTCCCACCCTTGAGCCGGGATCGCCCTGCGTCGGACGGATACACTTACGCCGACGCATGACCCGCATCGATGAACTGGTGGCCGAGCACTTGCGCTGGGGCATGCACTTCTCCCCTGAGTTAGAACGGGAGTACAGGTCTCACCATGCCCAACGGTCGATTTCGCCTTTGCGAAATGGCCTTGTCATCATTTTTCTGCTGCTCCTGATCGCCGCGCTGCCGTGGATGCCCGACCCAGAGATGCGGCGGGTTAACACGATCGTGTGCCTGGCCGTCCTCGCGCCTGCCGTGTTCTTGACCATCCTTGCGAGCCGCTACTACGCCCACTTTTCACACTATTCGCAGATCGTCATGTCGACCCTCGCCGTGGTGATCTCCTTCAGCTTTCTGATCGTGCAGCACATCGGGCCGACGGAGTTCTATGTGCGGCAGTCGGTGATCCCGTCGCTCTTTGTGATCTTCGGCGTGTTCACCATCGCTCGGCTGCGCTTCTGGAACGCGGTGTTTACGGCGGCGCTGGTCAGCTTTCTGAGCCTCTACTGGATCCACAGCGTGAGGCCCTTGCCGGCTGATGTGGAGCTCGAGAAGACGGTCTATCTCGGCTTTGCCTACATTCTTGGCTTGGCGGCCGCCTATCCCACGGATCGGGCTCTTCGGCGCGACTTCCTCTTGAGCCGGTTGTTGGCCGAGGAAAAAGACCGCTCCGAGACCTTGCTGGCAAACGTGCTGCCGGAACCCATCGCCGAGGAGCTCAAGCATGGGTGGGGCGTCATCGCGGAAAGCCACGAGAGCGCGACCGTGCTATTCGCTGACGTCGTGAATTTCACGCCTTTCGCCGCCACGCAGCCGCCGGACAAGGTGGTTGGATTCTTGAACGGGATTTTTTCAAAGTTCGACGGGCTAGTCGAACGACACGGGCTGGAGAAGATCAAGACGGTCGGCGACGCGTATATGGTCGCAGGCGGGCTGCCTAAGCCGCGGGCCAACCATCTGGAGGCCATGGCGCTGCTTGCGCTGGACATGCATGCCGTGATGGCAAGCACGGTCGGGCCAGATGGCTCGCCGATGAAGATCAGGATCGGCATCCACACAGGTCCCCTCGTGGCAGGCGTAATCGGGACCCGGAAGTTCCTCTACGACCTTTGGGGCGATACGGTGAACACAGCCTCGCGGATGGAATCGCATGGCATTGGCGGCCAGATCCAGGTGACTGAGGAAGTGGTTCGTGCGCTGGAAGACCGGTTCGAATTCGAACGACGCGGACTCGTGCAGGTGAAAGGCAAGGGCGAGATCTGCACTTTTTGGCTCGTTGGGCGGAAGCAGATTTCGGCTGAAGGCGCATCGGCCGAGTTCGCGGTTACATCGCCTGGCCCATCCCAGTAGAATGCGCGCAACCATGCGCGGGCGACTGTCCTCCATCCTCCGGCTGCAAGAGCTCGGGCTAGCGGTGGTCATCCTTGTTCTCTGCGTGGTGCTATCAGTCGTTGCGCGCCAGATCGATCCATCGACCGGGAAGACGATCAACACATTTCTCAACGCGTCGACGCTCATCCAAATGGCCACCGACGCGAGCTTCTTCGCAATCATGGCGGTAGGCGCGACGATGGTGATCGCGACCGCCGGCATCGATCTTTCGGTGGGCTCGGCGGCGGCACTTAGCGGCGTGGTCATGGGCGTGGTGCTGCGCAAATACACCCATCTCAGTCCTGTCGAGGCGGTCCTAATTGGAGCGCTGGTGTGCTGCGGCGTTGGCGTGCTCTGTGGAG
This sequence comes from Fimbriimonadaceae bacterium, assembly GCA_034667265.1. GTDB lineage: Bacteria > Armatimonadota > Fimbriimonadia > Fimbriimonadales > Fimbriimonadaceae > JANYLD01. The sequence continues at coordinate 18,436 of JAXDKF010000342.1, read as the reverse complement.
CGCTCAACGGGCTGATGGTCGTGGGCTTGGGCGTGCATCCGTTTGTGATCACGCTTGGGACGCTGTGGGTCTATCGCGGGCTCGCCTTTGTGATCAGCGGGGGAGAGAGCATCCTTGTTCCCGAACCCTTGACCGATTTTGCCAAGGCGAGACTTGGGCTCGGACCGGGGCTGTATCCGGTGCCGATGCTTGTGATGCTGCTCGTCACGATTGGCGGCGCGATCTTTCTGAGCCGGACCGTTGCCGGCCGCCGAGTCTTTGCGGTTGGAGGCAACGTGGAAGCGAGCCGATACGCGGGCGTCCGCATCTCGCGGGTGTTGATCGGCGTGTATCTGATTTCCGGGTTCTGCGCCGCCCTTTCCGCGTTTCTCGCGGGCAGTTACTATGGCGCGGTCGCGAGCAACGACGCCAACGGCTACGAGCTGTACGTGATCGCTTCCGCCGTCGTTGGAGGAGTGTCGCTTTCCGGCGGAAAGGGTAGCGCTCTTGGCGCGCTCCTCGGGGCCATTTTGATCACGGTCATCCATCAGGCGATTCGGACGCTCCACTGGGAACAGAACTACGAATGGATCATCGTGGGCGCCGCGATCATCGTGGCCGTGGTATTGGACAAGATCAGCCGTCAGTTGGCCGCGCGACGTGTGGCTTAGTAACATCGCCATGTAGCGTCGGCCTCTGGGCGATGACTCAGACTACAATGCATCTGGAGGATGCATATGAACTGGAGAGGACTTGCAGGAGCGGCCATCGCCGGCCTTATTCTCGGCGGATGCTCGTCGAATGAGACGGCCGGCAACACGACTACAACGACGGGAGGCGCGGGCGCCAAGACGGCGCTAAAGATCGCGCTCATTGCGAAGAGCTCGACGAACCCCGTGTTTCTTGCTTCACGAACAGGAGCCGAGGATGCGGCAAAGGAGTTCGGCGCGAAGAACAACGTCGACATCACGATCGACTGGCTAACGCCCCAAACAGAGAGCGGCGAGGAGCAGGCGAAGAGGATCGCGTCCGCCGTCAACCAAGGCGACAACGTGATCCTGATCTCATGCTCTGACGCAGCCAAGGTGACCGGCGCGATTAACGATGCGGTGGACAAAGGCGTCCAGGTGATGACGTTCGACAGCGATGCGCCCGCTTCCAAGAGGTTTGCGTTCTATGGGACGGACGACGAAACTTGCGGCAAGCAAGTAATGGAAGAGTTGGCTAAGCAAATGAACGGGAAGGGCAACGTCGCGATCCTTGCGGGGAACCAGAACGCGCCCAACCTTCAGAAGCGGGCAAACGCGGTGAGGGAAGAGGCGAAGAAGTACCCAGGCATCAAGATCGTGGACGTCTTTTATCACAACGAGACGCCCAACGATGCCAACGCCGCGGTGCGACAGGCGATGAGCGCAAACCCGCAGATCAATGGCTGGGCAATGGTTGGTGGATGGCCGCTGTTCGCCAAGTCTCTACTGGATCTCGATCCCAACAAGGTCAAGATCGTCGCGGTGGATGCCTTGCCGGCGCAGCTCGCGTACGTAGAGAAGGGCGTCGCTCCCGTCTTGCTCGCGCAGCCCGTGTACGAGTGGGGACACACTTCGGTCGGCATGATCGTGGACAAGGTGCTCCTGCAGAAGGACGTGCCAGTGATCAACAGGATGGAACTCGTTCGGGTGACAAAGGACAACTTGGGCGAATGGGCAAACCAGCTTGCCAAGTGGGGCTTCACGGACGTCGACCCGAAGTACCTGGCGATGAAGAGCAACAAGCCTGCGGCGACCAAGGCTACCGACACGAACTGACCTTACTCCGCGTGGCGCAGACATTCCTGTCTGCGCCCCGCGTGGCGTGAAAGTCTGGATGGGCTTGGCGGTAGCCTCCGGGCGTGGCGATCGTGCTCGAGTGCCGCCAAGTTTCCAAGTCCTTCCCGGGCGTGCGGGCGCTTGATGCGGTTTCCATCCAAGTGGAGACGGCATCCTGCCATGGCTTAGTAGGCGAAAACGGGGCGGGCAAGAGCACGCTCGGAAAGATCCTTGCGGGCCTTTATTCGCCGGATGACGGCGAGATTCTGCTAGATGGCCGAGCCGTCCATTTCCGCTCTCCGAACGACGCAATGCGCGCGGGGATCGGCATCGTGCACCAGGAGCTGCTCTTCTGCGAGAACCTCTCGGTGGCGGAGAATCTCAATTTGCATAAGCCGCCTTCCCGCTTGGGCTTCTACGATAGGAATGAAGGCGACGAACGGGCGAAACGATGGCTGCAGGCGATCGACGCCAACGTAGACCCCGAGCAGGCCGTAGGTGAGTTGACAGTTGCCAAACAGCAGCTCGTGCAGATCGCCGGGGCGATGTCGTTGGGCGCAAGGATCCTGATCTTCGACGAGCCGACAAGCAGCCTGTCTCAAGTGGAAGCGGAGCGGCTCATGGCTTGTATCCGCGAGTTGAAATCGAAGGGCGTCACGTGCATCTATGTGAGCCATCGCATGGAAGAAGTCTTTGAAATCTGCGACCACGTGACCGTGCTCCGCGACGGCAAATTGGTGGGCACCAAGGCGATTGCAGAGACCAGCAGGCAAGAGCTGGTGTCGATGATGGTCGGACGGGAGCTCGACTTGGCTACACGTACCATCCAGCCGCCGACAGAGGCGGCGGAAGTGCTTCGCGTAACCGATCTATCCGTTCCTGGCAAAGTCTCCGATGTCGGGTTTGCCGTTCGCTCAGGGGAGATCGTTGGTTTAGCGGGACTCGTTGGCTCCGGCAGGACAGAAACGCTCGAGGCGCTCTTCGGGCTGAACGCTCGAGCCACCGCGCAGGTGACACTCAAAGGCAAGCTGTTCCGGCCATCGTCACCCGCGCGGGCGCTCCAGGCGGGCATGGGGCTGATTCCGGAAGACAGAAAGCGACACGGCTTGGTGCTCATGATGAGCGCCAAGCAAAACATCAGCCTCCCGATTCTCAGCAGGCTGTCCCGGGCCGGTCTGATCCGGAGAAGGAGGGAACGAGAGCTGGCGCGCGCGTACTTCGACAGGCTTAGAATAAAAGCTCCTACGCTGGATGCCAACACGGCGGCCCTTTCAGGCGGGAATCAGCAGAAGTTGGTGCTGGCAAAGTGGGTGGCCGCTGAATGCGACGTTTTACTCGTCGACGAGCCCACGCGCGGCATTGACGTCGGAGCAAAGGCAGAGATCCACAACCTGCTTCGAGAGCTCGCCGAGCAGGGCAAAGCAATAGTAGTGGCATCTAGCGAGCTGCCCGAGCTCCTTGCCCTCTGCACGCGCATCCTGGTGCTTCGCGAGGGCCGCATCGTAGGAGAGCTCGATCAAAGCGCCGCCGACGAGAACGCGATCATGCGCATGATGGCGGGCGTTGCCGTAGCCTAAACTGAACGACACATGCTTTGCGCGCTTGCAGGACTCATCGTGATCGCCCAGGCGCGGCAGTCGTTCCCCGTCGAGAACATCAACATCGAGCTCACGCAGCAGGGCTGGGGCGAGCCGCACCGCAACAAGAGCGTGGAGGGCAACCCGCTGAAGGTAGGCGGCGTGCAGCACGTGCAGGGCATCGGCACCCACGCCGACAGCATTCTCGCTATCGACCTCGGCACGCCCGCGGACGCTTTCGTTTCTGGGATCGGTGTGGACGACGAGGTAGGCAAGCGAGGCAGCGTTATCTTCCAGATCTGGGGCGATGGTCGGCTCTTGGCGCAGTCGGATGTCATGCGTGGAGGAGATCGTGCCGACACGATCTCCGCGAATCTCAAAGGCATTAAGAGGCTGCTGCTGATCGTGACCGACGGCGGCGACGGGATCGACTACGACCACGCGGATTGGATTCGCCCCGAGCTGTTCCTGCAGAGCCCTCCGCAGCGGCTGCCCAAAGCTTTTTCGCTCAAGGATGAATCGCCGATGAAGATCGCCCACTTCGTTCCCGGAAAGCCGGAGATCCACGGCCCTCGGGTTGTGGGTTGTAGCGCCGGTAAGCCCTTTCTTTTCAAAGTGCCCGCGACTGGTGCGGGCAAGCTGAAGTACTTCGCCCGCGGGCTGCCCGAGGGCCTTGCTCTGGACCCGCTCAAGGGCGTTATTCAGGGCAAGGTTGATCAGCCCGCCCGGTCACGCGTGCGGCTGAAGGTTCTGAGCAGCAAGGGAATGGCCGAGCGCGTCCTGATCATCGACAGCCGCGGCACGCTCGCCCTGACACCTCCGATGGGTTGGAATTCATGGAACGTGTGGGGCACCAAGGTGACAGCCAAGCACGTACGTGACGCCGCTCGCATATTGGTCAAGAGCGGACTTGCGGACGTGGGTTATCGGCATGTGAACATCGACGACGCGTGGGAAGGGAAGCGCGCCGCAAACGGGGAGATCCAGACCAACGAGAAGTTTGGAGATATGAAGTCCCTTGCAGACGAGGTGCACGGCATGGGCCTGCTCCTCGGCATCTACTCGTCGCCGGGGCCAAAGACGTGTGCCGGCTTCGAGGCCAGCTACCAACACGAGAAACAGGACGCCGACACCTACGCCAAGTGGGGCATCGACTACCTGAAGTACGACTGGTGCTCATACGACCAAATCGCGAAGGACCACAGCCTTCCGGAATTGCAGAAGCCGTACACGTTGATGCGGGATGCGGTTCGTGCAACAGATCGCGACATCGTGTATTCGCTCTGCCAATACGGCATGGGAGACGTTTGGAAGTGGGGCGCGGAAGTTGGCGGAAACCTCTCGCGCACAACCGGCGATATTTTCGACACGTACCCTCAAATGGCGGGGATCGGTTTCTCGCATTCCGACCGTGCGGAGTATGCGGGGCCGGGTCACTGGAACGACCCCGACATGCTGGTGGTGGGCAAACTCGGATGGGGTTCTGCGCCACGTCCCACGCGGCTGACTCCCAATGAGCAGATCACACATATCTCCCTTTGGGCTCTATTGGCCGCGCCGCTTATCATCGGGTGCGATCTCACCCAGCTTGATGCGTTCACTAAGGACTTGCTGATGAATCCGGAGGTCCTGGACGTCGACCAAGACCCGCTTGGCAAGGCGGCTAAAAGGGTATCGCAGGGAGGGTTTGTGGAGGTTTGGGCCAGGCCGCTGTACGATGGCACCGTCGCCATCGGCTTATTTAATCGCGGATATTGGAAGTCGCGTGTGACGGCGTCTTGGAAGGACCTAGCTTTGACGGGACCCCAGCCAGTGCGGAATCTCTGGACGCGAACGTCCGCGGGGTTATCGAATGGTTCCTTCTCCGCAACGGTTCCCGCGCATGGAGCGCTGTTGGTGAAGATTGGAAGGCCGTCGAAAACAGAGTTCGGCCAATGACGCTCTAGAATGCAGCTATGCATGGCCTGCTGATTGCGGCGCTGGTGCTCTCGCCGAAGCCACCTCAGCGGCTGATCCACGACATCGCGATCTCGCCTGACGACAAGTGGTTCGCCGTCACGGCGGCGACCAACGATATCTGGATCTACGACGCGAAAAACGGCACGCTGCTGAGGACACTGCATCATAAGCCGGGCTCAACCCTCATCGATATCGAGATCTCGCCCGATGGTCAGCATCTGGTCTGCACGAACAACGTGTACAGCGGAGCGTACGCGCCGATTTGGAGCACAAGGACCTGGAAGGAAACTGGGCGGCTCGCGATCTGGGTCACGAAAAGCTTTGCCGACCCGCCGAACACGGTTGAGTATGCGGGCAACGGAAAGTATCTCGTTGGCACAACGATATTCGGCCATGAGCTCGTGTGTTGGAGGGCATCGGACGGCACGATGGCTTACCGCGCCCGAAGGACTTCGAGAGGCTCACCCTTTGCGGTGAACGCGAGGAGCACTTTTGTCGCCATCTACGACCCCACGAGTGCCCGTTGCAGGTTTTGGGACTTCGAGGAATCGGGTCGCGCGAAGAGCTGGGGCCCGGAGATAACCGCCTTCGTCAAGAATTTCCGCACGATGCGCTTCTCGCACGACGGCGCCCGGCTGTTCGTCATGCAGGCGTCGAAAGATGGCACCTGCGATCTGGTGACCTTCCAGCCGAGACGCGGCGTAACCGTGACTTCGTCGACCGCCAAGGTGGAGCGTTTTGAGCAGCGCGATCTGGATTGGTCGCACGACGACAAGCTGATCTTCCTGGCCGGATTGAATGGGCAGATCCTCGTTTACGACCCTGCCGCGGGCAAGATCGCGAGGTACTGGAAAGGCCATGGTGGCGGGCCGATTAAGGCGGTTTCGGCATTCAATCAGGGGCACCACTTCCTCACCGGGGCGAACGACCAGATTTGCATGTGGGACGGGGATAGCGGACGGCTGTTGCGGACGTTCAGCCTTCCGCCAAAGTGACAAATCCGAGGATCGTAGGAAGCGTCATCTCTTACGTGACACAAGATCATTCTTGAGTACGCTGTACAGATGCCGCTTCGATACGCCGAGCTGACCCCCGACGAATTGGATAAGCACTGGTCAAAGCGACCGCTCGCGATCATTCCTTGGGGCGCGCTGGAGTGGCACGGTCCGCACCTCCCTCTCGGGCTAGACGGCATCGTCGCGGAGGCTTTCGCGGAACGCGTAGCGGATAAGACGCAAGGTGTCCTGCTGCCGGGTTGCTGGATGCCGATTACTACGCTCCCGCATCCTTCGTCCCTGCAAATCAGCACAGAAGCGTTTCGGTTGATCCTCGACGACCTGCTGGAGGGACTTTACGGAGCCGGCGCGAGGGTGGTCTGCATCGTGAGTGGCCACTATGCGCAGGGCCACGAGATCGAGCTCTACGAGGCGGCTCTGCGAGCGATGGATTCGCACAACAACTTGCAGGTGTTGGCGGCGACCCCGCTGGAGGTCCTGGGCGACGACAGTCTCTTGGACCACGCCGGCCGATGGGAGACGGCGCAGCTCCAGTCGCTCAAGCCGGAGCTCGTGCATTTGGAAGCGCTTCCCACAGAGCTCAAGGCGCGTAGTTGCGCAGTGCTTGGCGAGGATCCTCGCAAGGCTTCGGCGGAAGAAGGGTCGCAAGTGTTGGATAAAGCTCTTGCTCGGTGGACGGCTTGGGTGGACGATCTTCTCGCCGCCCCAGACACTACGTTCCTGCGTGAGTTTTACGCCCAGCGAAAGCGAGACTACGCGCCATATGTGCGCACCTATTACATGAAATCCTGGGAGCAGGCGCTGCGCGATTGGTGGCTGACCATGGACCGATAACGACATGCTGGTGGACGGAACCAACGAAGACCGCCCGTTTCCTTTCACGCGCCTCGACGTCCTCATCGCAGCCTGTCTGTTCATTCTCGGGCTAGTCACTTACATCCGCACCTTGGCGCCGGACGTTCTCTATGGAGACAGCGGCGAGTTCCAAGTGCTTGCCGCGACAGGCGGCTTGGCGCATGCAACCGGCTATCCGATCTATCTGCTCATGGCGCGGGTATTCACTTGGCTGCCGTTCGGCACGCTCGCTTGGAAGGTGAATCTCCTCTCGGCTATTTTGGCCTGCTCCGCGATCGGCAAAGTCTTTCTGATCGCGAGATCGCTTGGAGTTCGCCGAGTCTTTGCCATTGTCGGCGCAGTGGTCCTCTTGATCAACCCACTGTTCTGGTGGCAGTCGATCATCGCCGAGGTCTATACGGCGAGCGCGGATTTCTTCATCGGCGCAGTGCTTTGCGCGGTCATCTGGAGAAAGTCGCGCGATCCGCGGTGGTTGGCTGCCGGCGGCTTGCTCGGCGGCCTGTGCCTGGGCCTGCATCACACCGCCGTTTTGGCCCTACTCTCAATCCTTGTGTACCTGGCCCTTGCTAAACCAGGCAAACAAGATTGGACCCTTGCATTGGGAGGGATCGGCGCGGGCGTCGCTCTTGCTCTTGCCGCGTACATGGTCATGGGCTCCATCGACAACGTCACAACTTCTACAAACTCGGTTCGACCCTCAGCAAGCGCCTATGGCCTGAAGATGGAGGATTTCGACACGCCAACTACCCGCGTGAAATTTGTGATGACGGCGAGGCAATGGAGCGGCGAGCTGTTCCGTGCCGATTCGTCCCGGATTGGCAAGAATTGGGAAACGCTCAAACAGGAGACCTTGAATGATCTCGGCTGGGTCGTTCCGCTGATCGCCCTGGTGGGAGTTGGCGTGCTTCTCGCGTTCAAACGCACACGCCCGGAAGGCGTGCTCTTTCTGCTCAGCCTTATCATCCTTCTCGGATTCTCGCTTACGCACCGCGCGTTCGATATCGAAGTCGACTTCCTGACGGCATACGTGGTGATGTCTGCGTTGCTCGCGGTCGGCCTTCAGGCTATCCAAGATCTTGTCTTCAAAAAGCCGTTGCAGCAGCCTGGCTCGCGGTTGGCGACCGCGGCAGCCGGTCTCGCGGTGGTGGTGATTAGCACGTGGCCGGTCATTAGTGGCGCCCTCTCAGCCTTCAGCGAGGCCAAGGCAACCTTTCTTACCGAGGATCGCCGCAAGCTCCCCTATCCAGTGGATTCGCCGACGGACGCTCACGACTACGGCCGAGCGGTTGTGGATAGCCTCGAGGGCAACGCCCTCGTGATCACTCGATGGGAGCACGAGTGGCCCAGTTACTACGTCGCCCAATTCGAGGCGAACAAGCCGGGAATGGAGTTCATCGAAGCCAATCCCGAAGGCACGAAGGGCAAGCTGGCAGATTCGATGCGCGCTTACATCCGAGAAAGCATCGCCAAGCGCCCGGTCTACGCCACCGGCGTGCTTCGCAGCCTCATAAACGACTACGATTTCTACAAAGTGCCGCTCGGTTACGACCTGTACCAGCTTAGGCCGCGCTGAACCTGAAAAGACGCTGTGCGAGTATTATTGACCCGGTTTGACTAGCTCGCAAAGAGAGGAGACGCCGCTTGCGAGCGGCGATATGAGCGAGGCCCAGCAGCTCAACAGCGCGATCCAAAACGCAACGTCTATCCTGATCGGCACACACCTGAATCCGGATGGCGACGCGCTTGGCTGTGCGCTGGCGATGTCTCTGTACCTCGACAGCATCGGCAAGCCCAATGAGGTGCTTTGCCACCATGCTCCGCCCAAGAACCTCGAGTTCCTGCCCGGGTCGGATCGCATCCGCCAGGTCCCGCAAGGGAAGGATCACGACCTGGCGATCATGCTTGACCTGGAATCCCTGGAAAGACTCGGCACGGTGGCGCCGTATTTTGAGAACGCGCCGCATCTGGTCCTGATCGACCACCACATCCCGCATCACGCGCCCGGCGACCTGCGCATTGTCGATACGAAGGCGCCTGCGACCGCAGTCATTCTCACGCGGCTCCTCATCCATCTGGATGCGACTTTCACGCCCGAGATGTCGACCAATCTTCTGACCGGCATCGTGACCGACACGGGCTCTTTCCGCTATCGCAACACGACCCCTGAAGCCATGCACCTAGCTGCCCGGCTTCTTGAAGAGGGCGGCGACCTCAACAGGATCAGCGAAGAGGTCTATCGTAGCCGTCCGATGGCAGGTATGCGCCTCTTGGGCGTCATGCTTTCGGGCCTCAAGACAGATTGTGCCGACCGGCTCGCCTGGTCGGTGCTCGACCACTCGGACTTCATCAAGTGCGGGGCCACGGAAGAGGACACAGAGGAGTTTGTAAACGAGCTCCTGACCATCAACACCGTCCAGATCGCGGCCTTGTTGCGAGAATCCAAGCCGGGCAAGGTGCGCGTCAGCCTTCGTTCTCGCGGCAAGTACGACGTTGCCAGCGTTGCCCGGGAATTCGGTGGCGGCGGCCACATCAACGCGGCGGGTTGCTCCTTCGAGTCCACCCCCGAGGAGGCCGAGGCACTTCTCGTGGAGGGCATGAAGGCTTGCTTGGGATCCTGCTGATCGACAAGCCCTTGGGCATCACCTCGCACGACGTGGTCAACGCGGTCCGGCGTAAGTTCGGCACCAAGCGCGTGGGCCATGCGGGCACCCTCGATCCATTGGGCTCTGGCCTGCTGGTGGTTGCGGTAGGCCCGGCCACCCGGTTTCTGCAGTATCTGCCTCTCGAGCCGAAGGAATACGAAGGCACGATCACGTTCGGCAAGCGGACGGACAGCTACGACGCGGAAGGGCAGGTGGTGAGCGAGGCGCCCGTGCCCGACGACTTGGCGGCGCGCTTGCACGAGTTGCATCCACGCTTTGCCGGACTGATCGAGCAGCTTCCGCCGATGTTCAGCGCTGTGAAGATCGGTGGCCAGCCGCTTTACAAGTACGCGAGAAAGGGCGAGGAGATCGAGCGTAAGTCGCGCATGATCCACATCTCAAGCCTCGAGTTTGTCTCCGTGGACGGGGCCGATGTCGACTTCCGCCTGGTCTGCTCCGGGGGCACGTACGTTCGCACCTTGGCCGACGATCTCGGTCAAGCGGTCGGATGCGGGGCGTATCTCACCCGCCTTCGGCGAACTCGGGTGGGACGGTTTAGCATTTCCGGTGCGGTTCCGCTGGATCAGATTTCGCCAGACCGCCTGATGCCCTTGCGCGACGCGCTCGATCCCATGCAGGTGCTGCCTCTCAGCAGCAGGCAGACTCACGCCATCCGGGAAGGCCAGCAGGTCTCGGTAGACGGCGCTCCTACGCCGGGGCTGGTCGCTTTGTCCGATCCGGAGGGCCAGGTTTTCAGCGTTGCCCGACTGCTGGGCAACCTCGTTCAGCCAGAATGCGTTATCCCCAGTGAGACACTCGATGGCTCTCTTTGAACCCGTCCAGCACCGAAAACAAGCCACCGGGCAGCTCACGCTGTTTGCCGTCTGGCTGTTCATCACGGTGACGGGAGCCGTCCTTCACGCAGACCCGAGCGGACACGGTACGCATACCCAGCTTGGGCTTCCCCCATGCCCCAGCGTGTTGCTGTTCAGCAGGCCGTGTCCCGGCTGCGGATTGACCACGAGCATCACCGCGTTCTTGCACGGACAGTTAGGTTTGGCATTCCACGCGCATCCGTTTGGTCCGGTGCTTTATATGGGCCTGACCGTCTGGGCACTTCTGGGGCTCTTTGGATGGCTCAAACGATGGAGGCTGGATGGCAGCGGGCCTCTATTCACCCGTGCGATGACGGCATTCGTTGTCGTGTTCTTTGTTTTTGGAATCGTGCGCGCCGTAGTGAGTCCCGGATTTTCTGGAAAGCCTGAGCAGCGGTTCGTAAAAGTGCTGGCGCGTTGACTCTGCTCAGCGAGCGTTCTCCTTGAGCCATTTGGCCCTAGATTCTTTAAGTTGGGCTTCGAGCTCCGACATTGTTAACAACCGGCCCGCCTTGATCTCAGCCAGGGCAGCATCGATTTTGGCCAGCCTATCCCTAGTGAAGAACTCTTCGGGAATCGGTTCGTATGAAACGTGACGTTTGCTCATTGGTCGCACTGAGTCTTAGGCGCCATTTGGAAGACAACGGGTGGCAGCCGAGACGCCTGCGTTCCAGGAGCTGCAATCTAATGGTATCCCGAAGGGATTCCGTACGCCCAGCCCAGGGTTGGATGATTGTGCCTACCCTGGGCTAACACGGCGACCGGAGTTCCAACCCCAGCGGGGTTGCGTACGAATACTTCGCTGGCTACGTTCCCAGCCTCGGGCCGAGCGCGGGGCTCTTGTTCGCGACAGTTGCCTCCAGCAGACAAGTCGCCGGCACTAACCGTCGTGTAATCTCCCGAGGCCCATGCTTAAGCATCCGGAGATCACGCACAGGCGCGTGCGAGCGTTTATCGCCGAGCTCAAGGAACGCCTGTACGGCGACTCGGCGCCTCTTTCTGTGGAGCTCAACGAGACTCCCGCAAAGAATGACGCAGAAGCGTTGGAGGGGTCATGGCGCCGGGTCGAAAAGGGCTTCCAGTGGGGGCCGGCGTACAGAACGGTCTGGTTTCGAATCACGGGCCAAGTGCCGCCCGAGTTTGGTGGCAAGACTATTCGTGTGATGGCAGATGTCGGCGGGGAGAGAACTGTCTGGCGAGACGGCTCGCCGGTGTTCGGCGTCGACCTGGAGCACACGGACTTTGGCGTCTTGAGCGGCCAAGCCGTACAGCTCGGCGATAAGCCCGCGAAAGCCGGCGACCGCATCGAGATCCTGATGCAGGCATATGCGCGAAATCCGCAGGTGCGGGTGCACGGAAAAGAACCCAAACGAGAGCAGCTTGTAGAGACGGTGGGCCGCGTAGAGATCGTGACATTCGATCCAAAGCTTCAAGCTCTTCTGTTCGATGTCGAGTTTGGCTTTAGTTTGCTGGAAGGACTGCCCAAGGACGATCCGGCATACGCCACCATCCTTCGCTCGCTCAACGAAGCCATCAATACTTTCTCATTCGAGGGCGAGAGCACGATCGAAGAGGCTCGAAAGACCATTCAAGCGGGTCTGCAAGAGCTGACCGGCCGGCCCAAGCACATGGTGACGCCCGTCGGTCATGCGCATCTCGACACCGCTTGGCTGTGGCCCATCGAGATCACGAAGAAGAAGATGGCGCATACCACGGCGACGCAGCTCGCGCTGATGGAGCGGTATCCGTGGTACGTGTTCGCCCACTCGCAGGCCTCGCAATACGAGTGGCTGGAGAAGGAGTATCCGCAGCTCTTCGAGCGGGTGAAGGCGGCGATTAAGAAAGGACAGTGGGAGCCGGTCGGCTCGATGTGGGTGGAAGCGGATTGCAACATCCCAAGCGGCGAATCGCTGGTGCGGCAGTTTCTGTACGGCCGCAAATATTTCCGAGAGAAATTAGGCTACGAGACGGAAGATATGTTTCTCCCGGACGTGTTCGGTTACTCGGCCGCGTTGCCGCAGATCCTCGCGGGTTTCGGGATCAAATACTTCCTCACGCAAAAGATCTCTTGGAATCAGACCAACAAGTTTCCGCACAACACGTTTTGGTGGCAAGGCATCGACGGGACTGTGGTGTGGTCGCACTTCCCGCCGGCGGATACCTACTGCGCCTCCGCCGAGCCGGCCGAGATCTTGAAGTCCGTGCACAACCATAAGGATCAGGCGCGGTCGGACGAGTCGCTTTACCTCTTCGGTTTTGGGGACGGTGGCGGCGGGCCGACAGAGCGTCATCTGGAGCTTCTGGAGCGCGCGCGCACCGCTCCGCTACTGCCCGAAGTCAAGACAGGAAACACGGTGCTCGGCTTTTATAAGGAGGCTTACGAAAACAGCCGGGACCTGGCGACTTGGGTCGGCGAGCTGTATTTGGAATTTCACCGCGGCACCTACACGAGCCAGGCCGCAATGAAGCTGCTTAATCGCGAATGCGAGATGCTGCTGCGCGACGCCGAACTGCTTGCGTCCTTCTATCGCAGCGGCGACGATTATCCAAGAGAAGAGTTGGAGACCGCCTGGAAGCAGGTTCTACTCAATCAATTCCACGACATCATCCCTGGCTCCTCGGTCCACGAGGTCTACGAGGAAGCACGAGAGACCTATCGACAAGCGTATGTTGCCGCCTATCAGATTATCCTCGACTGCATTCACGCGGCGGCGGTGGCGGGTGCGGATGATCTCAAGCCAGAAAACTCCTGGGATCTGCCGCCGGCATTTCGGATCGCTCTATTTAAGAATTGCACCGTCGGTGGCGAAACACTTGTCGACGAATATCATGTTGACGGCGGCCCGCCAAGATCGGTACGGTTTGGTGACCAAACGCTGCCGGTGCAGCTCGTACACCTGCAACCGATCGACGATCCTGAAAAGCTCGGCATGCTCCTCTTCGAAACTCCCCGAGACGCGCTCGGCGGCATCGGTATTGGGCAATTCTCGCTTGAAAACGCCTCCATACCGTACAAACGTGAAGCAAGCCCCACCCAACTCGAAAGCGAGGACTGGCTGGTCGAGCTCGACAAGAACGGCAACATAACGGGCATCCAGCAAAAGTCGAGCAATCAAGAGTTTCTGCAAGCGGGCCAACTGGCAAACGTTTTCCAACTGCTGGATGATCGCCCGCTCTTCTGGTCGGCTTGGGACGTCGATCCTTACGCATTTGAAACGGCCAGAGATCTCACGGAGGCGGACTCCGTCACGGTGGTTGAAAACGGCCCGGTCCGCGTGGCCATCGAAGTCACCCGATCGTTTAGTAAATCAAAAATCGTCCAACGCGTCTCGCTCGGGCCAACACCTGGAATACGCTTCGACACCGAAGTCGACTGGCACGAGGCCGATAAGATGCTCAAAGTGGCATTTCCGGTCGCCATCAATTCCAGCCGCGCCACCTATGAGATCCAGTACGGCCACACCGAACGCTATACCCACTACAACACCAGTTGGGACATGGCGCGCTTCGAAGTCTGCGCTCAGAAGTGGGTCGACCTCAGCGAAGGCAGTCGTGGCGTAGCACTTCTCAACAACTGCAAATACGGCCACGATATCCACGAGAGCGTGATTCGCCTCACCCTCCTCCGTTCCCCCAAAGCGCCCGATCCCGAATGCGACATGGGTGTCCACCGTTTCAGTTACATCCTCCTCCCGCATCAGGGCTCACTGCAGGAAGCAGGCATCGTTCATCAGGCGTACGCGCTCAACGCGCCCGTCCACTACGCCTATGTCGCTCGTGGTGCATCGACTCGGCCGCTTGTCGAGGTCGACACGCCAAACCTCGTCGTCGAATCCGTAAAGAAAGCGGAAGACGACCACGGCATCATCGTGCGCCTCTACGAGTGCCATAACACCCGCGGAACAGCGACGTTAAGGTTAAGCAAACCAATGCTTTCCGCTCAGCGATGTAACCTGGAGGAGCAGCCTCGGCAGAAGCTCGAAGTGCAAGACGGGGCAGTGAGCTTCAGCTTCCGCCCGTTCGAAATCATCACCCTCAGACTGAATATGTGAAGAAAGGCTCTAAAATGAACATGTGAAGAGCCTCAAAGCCAGGATCGTGTTGGGCAGCCTCGTAGCTCTCGCAGCCGCCGTGTTTGGCATTTGGTGGTGGACGCACGATCCGTTCCGCATCTCGGGCGGAAGCGTTGTCAGCGACATGACAACGTTCTACAGGTCGGAGAAAGGTTTCTACAATGCGCCGAGGCGCATGAGGTTGATGATCCTGAAGAAGGCGAGCGTTCCCAAGCTTTGGAGCTACATCAAGGCGACCTATCCGCGATCCAAAGGCTGGCAATGGCAACTCGGCAATATGCCTCAGGGCTTCGCCGCGTTCCGAGACATTCCTGGCGACCAGTTGCAGGAGCACGTCAGTGGATCGCTCGACTCCGAGGGCAACGTGGAGCTTTCCGAGCTCAGGGCGATGACTCCTGTGGAAGTCCAGTGGGTAACCAAAACGCAAGGCTCGGATGCTTTTGTAATGTATCCGGATGTGCCTCGGCCACGCCGTCCCAGCTTCAACCCCAGGTTCATAATGGCCGGCTGAGCCAATTTGCGAGGTGCACGTTGCGCGCACCGAACAGTAGAGTATGAGTGTGCGCCGCTGGGCATTGATCGTTCTCTTGCTTGGCGCTCTTTGCGTTCTCGGCTTTGGAGTGTTGCGCCGTCCTTCCCCGGCGGACAATCGCCGGAAGCTCGTGATTTGGGGTGTCAATCTCGGCCCCGATTCCAAGGGAACGCAAGCGGTAATCCGCGCCTTCGAAGCCAAGCATCCGGACGTCAACGTGAAGGTGGTCGCGATGGGGGCCGGAAACATGGATCCCCAAAAGCTGATGACCAGCATCGTGGGAAATGTCGCACCCGATGTCATCTTGCAAGACCGCGTTTCCCTGCCGGATTGGGCAAGCCGCGGGGCCTTCCGCTCCCTGGACGACCTCATCGCGAGGGACCGCGAGGGCGATCCTCTTTGTCCCAAGCGTGAGGAGTACTATCCGGCGGCTTGGGCGGAGAGCTCTTACGGCGGCAAGCTCTACGGAATTCCCATGGCGCTCGACACACGCGTGCTGTATTGGAACAAGGATCGGTTCCGAGAGCGCGCCCTTGAGCTGAGAGCGGCCGGTCTAGACCCGAACCGTGCGCCCAAGACCTGGAGCGAGCTCCTGGCCTACAGCAAAGCTCTCACCGAGTACAACCCGGACGGCTCGATCAAGAGAGCCGGCTTCATTCCCAACGTGGGCAATTCTTGGCTCTATCTCTTCGCGTTCCAGATGAATGCGGCCTTCATGTCTCCCGATGGAAAGCGCTGCACGATGGCGAGCCCCGAAACAGAACGGGCCCTCACGTTCATGACCGATGGATACGACTTCCTCGGAGGCTATGAAAAGGTCCTTGCATTCCAGTCGGGGATGCAGGTGAAGGAGAACGATCCCTTCTTGGTCGGCCAAGTCGCGATGAAGATCGACGGCGATTGGGTGCTGCCGGACATGGCGCGCTATGGTCCGCATACCAACATCGGCGCGGCGCCTCCTCCTTCGCCCGACGACCGGCTTAAGAAACAGGGCGCTTTCAAGAACGAGAAGGAGCCGTACATTACCTGGAGCGGCGGCCACTGCCTGGCCATTCCGACGGGCGCCCGGAACGTGCAGGATGCATGGGAATATCTGAAGTTCGCGAGCAGCATGGAGGGGCGATGGATCGAGACCCATTCCCAGCGGGATTGGGAGCGGCTCAGAGGCCGGACTTTCATTGCCAAACAGGTTGCCAACAGGCTTCAGAACGAAGCTCTTCAGAAGGAGTTCAAGCCGGCAGACCCGAGGTTCGCTGCCGCGATGGCGATGAACGTGGCCATGGCTTCGCACAGCCGCATGCGCCCTTCGACAATCGTGGGCCAGGTGCTCTGGACGCAGCACATTAAAGCGATGGAAGCTTCCTTCTATCATCGGGCGACGCCCATGAAGGCGCTCCAGACCAGCCAAGCCAACGTGCAGAAGGAACTCGACGCATTAGCAAGCAAAGGAACGCACCCGCACGTCGACACGCGCCTTCCCGCGCTCGCGGGCATTGCCCTTCTCTTAGTCGGCCTGGGCGGGTGGACGTTTGCGTGGAGCCGCTCACGCTTGGGCAGGCTCTCGAAGAACGAGGGACGATGGGCGCTCTTGTTTATCGCGCCTTGCATCGTCGGCTACATCATCCTAACTCTTGGGCCGATGGTGGCCTCTTTCTTTTTCAGCTTCACGCAATACGACGTTTTGAGTCAGCCGCGATGGGTCGGTCTGCAGAACTACACGGACATCTGGACCTCGGACAAAGCAAACACTACGCGCGCTCTGGGCAATGCCGCGTACATGGCCGCGGTCGGCGTGCCGCTTTCGTTGATCACAGGTCTGGCCGTGGCGCTGCTTCTCAACCTTGCGACGAGAGGCATGCGGGTGTATCGAACACTGTTTTATATGCCCGCCATCGTGCCTGCCGTGGCAAGCGCGATTCTGTGGGTTTGGGTGCTCACGCCGGACCCAGGAAAAGGATTGATCAATTCCGGATGGTCGCATACGCTTTCGAAATGGCTCGGAGCGCCGGCGCCGCCCTGGCTGGGCTCCGCAAGCTGGTCGAAAGACGCGCTCATTCTCATGGGACTGTGGGGCGTGGGGAGCGGGATGATTCTGTGGCTAGCCGGACTGAAGGGCGTGCCGCAATCGCTTTACGAGGCAGCCAGTTTGGACGGCGCGAATCCGGTCAAGCAGTTCTGGAAAGTGACCGTCCCGATGCTCAGTCCCCTGATCTTCTTTAATGCGGTGATGGGTTTCATCGGTGCCATGCAGGAGTTCGATCGTATGTACATCATGCGGCCGTCGGTGGACGGCGCAATAGGTCCCGACGACTCGCTTCTCACGCCGGTCTTTCTCCTGTTTCAAAACGGCTTCGCGTTCTTCAAGATGGGGTACGCGTCGTCGCTCGCGTGGGCGATCTTCGCGATCATCGTGCTGCTGACGGTCGTTCAGTTTTGGCTCGCGCCCCGGTGGGTGCATTACGAGGTGGACCGCTGAGCGCCGCCGCGTGGTTTACGATCGGAACGGCGCTCACATGGCTTGGCTGGGCCTTGGCGTTTCGAGTGGTTTGGCTCCTGAGCAACCTGGCGATCCGAGCTCCGGGCGTTGATCGGCAGCGCGGATTGAAGTCCTTGAGCGTGGCTGGCGTTCAGGCCGCGGTTGCTCTGATTGTTGGAACTCTGGTCGCCAGAGCCACTCTTGGCGCACCCGATGACGGAACTTGGCGGTTGCCCCTCGTTTGGTGGGTCATGCCGTTCTCCGCATGGCTCGCAACGTTTTCTGTCCTGTTTGTGGTTGTGAGTCTTATCCAGGCGTTCATTGGGTTTCGCGATGAAGAACGAAAGCGCCATTTGTCTGCCTCCGGCGCCTGGGCGGGTGCGGCTCTGATTGGATTTGTGCTCTTCAAGAGGGATTCCGACTCCGCCATTCATGTCCTGCGCGGTGGGGTGCCGTTTCATCCCGCCACCGCCATAGCCCTCATCCTCTTAGCCATTGCCGCGATGGCACTGATGGCAATCTCATCTCGCGCGGCGGGATCCAGAAACTTGGCTAAGGGGGTGGCCGCGCACCTTGCCCTGGTCGCTGGCTCTATCGTTTTTGGAATTCCGCTGATCTACCTGCTGATCACAAGTTTCAAAGAGGAC
>JAXDKF010000341.1:0-6995 GCA_034667265.1 Fimbriimonadaceae bacterium | reverse complement strand
TTGTGGTTGAAGCGCTGCGCTTCCTCCTGCGCGTAGAACACGACTCGCCGCGCGCGCTCAGTGAACCGCTGCCACATGGGTCCATTGTATTGGAGGAGACGGTGGGCTGTGGGCTGTCGGCTGTCGGCTGTGGGGCGCTCCCTCCCTTGCCGGGATAGGATGGCGGATACTGTAACAAGGTGGCCGGTGCTGCGGCCCCTAGCTCGGCAAGCATGAGATCCAAGCAAGTTTTTGGGGACGATGTAGAAGTCGGCGACAGCCTAGACTTGCAGGGGCGGCTTCAATCCAAGCCCAAGGCGGAGCGGAAGCTCGTGTTGCCCTCCCTTTCGACGGGCGCGCGAAGAACGACACTCAGCCCACCCGCCAAAGCGCTCATCGCGGCGTTCGCCCTGTTCGCCTTGGCGATAGCCAGCAAGGGCTTGGTTTCCAAACCCACAAAAATCGACGTCCAGCAAGCGGTTGCCTTGTTAGACCCGCGCCTGCGCGTCCATCCGCTCGACCCAGCCGGGCTGCCCCGATTCAAGAAGTTGCGCAAAGCGACCGACAAGATTGCCCCAAACCATCTATTAACGTCTGAACGACTTGGACTCGCCGAGACCTTCGACTTTCCCAAGGAGTCCTCTGAGCGACATATTCTGGATGGGAACTATTTCGATTATAAAAATGAGCTGGGTGCATTGCAAGAGGCGGTTGAGCAAGGTCCATTTACATCTCCGGCTAGCTTGAAGGAGCGCTTCCCGAATATCTATCAACTGGTGCCGCTGCTCGCAGTGAAGGCCGCCGGGGAACTGGACGCAGGAGAACGCTCCAAGGCTATCCGCACGCTAAAGACCGCCTTCTCAGTGGCTTCGATTTTCGAAGCTTCGCAAGGCTGGAGGTTTGCTGGAGCGGCTAACAGCGCAGCCAGCAGAAGCATGACGCTCGCGGCAAGCATCGCCGGATCGGGAGAGTTCACTCCCACTGAGCTGCAACAACTGCTCGATGCTCTTCCAAAGACGCCCACCTCCTCGGTCGCAATGGAGACGGGCATCCCCTTAGACTTGGCGGCGCAGACTATTCCCGGCATCCTTGATCCGAAGATCCGGGCCGACGAAGGAGTTTACGGCATGGAGACCCGGGAGGTTACCGACCCGGCGGCGACCGTACGAGACCTCAACGCCCTGTACCTGGAAGATCTTGGAAATCTAGGAAAGCCTTGGGCGACGAGAAATCAGACCGTTCGCGATGGGCTGATCCGGCGGACGAGTGGGCTTTCCTACTCGAGGAGCGATACACCCTTACAGATCCTGCGAGACATGCTGCGCTCGAAGCAGTCCAACATCGGCGGGAAGATGCTCATCGCGGAAATGGCGCAGCGGAACAACATCGCGTGGTCGTTCGTTTTTCGCCAGAACATGCACGAGGTGGTGCGGCTCCAGCTCGCCCTCGCCATCTTTCGCGGCAAGCATGGGGGGACGCTTCCTCGCCGCCTTGAGGACTTAGTAAAGGACGGCATCCTGAAGGAGCTGCCCGTAGACCATTTCACAGATGAGAGCTTCATCTACGATCCGCTTCGCGAGATCTTCTACAGCGCGGGAGAAGACATGATCGACAGCGGAGGATCAGTGCCCGCGACCGCCAACGAGAAGGCGCTCGATTACATTTACACAATCCCGACGGGGCGGGGCGGCGCGCATTGAACCGACCTATGAACCGACTGCAGCATTCTGAAGACCGGCAAGCCTCGGTGGAGAGCGGCTCTGTCCGCGACCGCCTGAACGATGCCGCGGCGCGGCACGAGACGACGCCGGCCGAGCGGCTCAAGCCTCGGGCTCGGCCGGACCTTCGGCTGAAGGCGATCGTCCTCGCTTTGACCGTTACGATCATGGCGTTTGTGAGCGTAGCGATCAATAAGCCGCACAACACGTATGTCCCCAAGGAGCAGGCGACCGCGATGCTGGACCCTAGGCTGCGACCGGAGCCAGAAGACGCGGCGGCGAGCGCGAACTTTAAACAGCTTGTGGCAGCGCTCAAGGAGATCCAAGGTCCTGGCTGGGCTTCAAGGAATGGCGTCGCTCGTAACGGTGACCCTGCGAAATTGGAGACGTTTCGCCTCGCCCGCGACCGCGCAACAATGGCCGCTTGGGAAAAAGCAATCCGTGCCGGACCGTTTGCAAGCCGAGAGTTAATTGCAAGGGAGTCGAAGCCCTACGGCCTCTTCGCGCAGTCGATCGCCAATATGGATCAACACCAGGGCGCCTCCAAGAATGGGCAAAGGTGGCGCGCGTATAAGGTGGCGCTGTCCCTTTATCCCGTCTTTGCCGCTTCAAAAGGTCCTTCAATGGCTTTTATGGCGCATGCCAACGCAGCGGAGAGTGTCGACGTCGTAAGGCATGCGGCAATCACATATTGGCTGGGCGAAACTCTCGAAGCCGAACAAGCGAGATGGATCAGGCATGCAGGGCCGCTCCAAGAAGTGTTGGATTCGATGCCCTCGGCGTCCCATGTGCGAGTGGCCGAGCGAAGCCAAATTCTTGCCATCGTAAACGGCTCTATCATCCCTCAGCTTTGCGATCCTTACGAGCGCGAACGGGCGCGCCGGAAGCTAGAAGCGTCCCCGACCGCTTTGCCCATGGAGGTCTCACCAAACGCGAGAGTCAACGTTCCGCTGTCGATCGGCACGATGAATCGCGTGCTTACCCAGGTGGCACGAGACCTGGATCAGCCGTGGTGGAAGCGCGACACGAAGATCGCCGATTTGCTCTTCAGGCCGGAAGGGGGCTTCACCATCGAGCTTGGCGCGGCTCAAGAAAACTTATTGATGCGTCCAATCAACGCCTTTCGCGATCCCAATCTCGGCGGCCGCGCGGTGTTGGCGCTCTACGCGCCAGAGATCGCGTCGCTGGCCCAGGCCGGCACGAGGGCGGAGACGGACTACGAAGCGGCGCGGACGTTACTTGCACTTGACATCTATTCGAGAAAGCATCATTCGCAGTGGGCCGGGAGTTTGGAGGCACTGGTCAAAGATGGCATCTTAAGGAAGGTTCCCATCGATCCGTTCTCTGGTAAGCCGTTGCTTTATCTCCCGGGCAAACGCATCGTGTATAGCGTGGGTCCGGACGCTAAGGACGACGGCGGCAACACCAAAATTTTTGCCGGGCAAGGCCGCGACATCGCATATTGGCTCTAGGACTGGAAGGTCCTTTCGCAAATGCGTTTCACGTTGAATGCGAGAAGAGGTTCGAAGTCCGAGTCATCGCCCAGAGGGCCGATGCTACGTTTGCGAATCCACTTTCCGATGTCGCTACAATGGTGCATGCCGGAAAAGATCTCTCGTCGTGAGCTGGCCAAGCGCGGGCTCCTGGGCGCGGCGGCTCTCGCCGTCCCCGCGGTGCTCAAAGCGCAAGACACCCAAGAGAAGCCGAAGGTCGATCCCGATATCGATCGCAAGATTGCGCTGATCGAATCGAAGTTGGCGAAGCCGCTCTCGGATCGCGCGCGGGAGCTCTTGAAAGCGTCGATCTCCAACAACGAGAACAATTCGACCAACCGGCTCAAGCACAAGCTGCCCGAGAATTCCGAGCCGTGTTTCGTGTATCACGTCACGCTGGCGGGTGATCGGCCATGATCAGCCCTCTTTCCAGCATCCGAGAAATGGGTCAAGCGCTCAGGCGCAAGCAGGTCTCGTCGGTGGAGCTGACCCAGATGTATTTGGATCGGCTCAACACGAAGGGCAAGGCTCACAACGCGGTGGCGGAGCTCACGCCCGATCTGGCTCTGGCGCAAGCGCGCGCGGCCGATGACCGCCTCGCTCGCGGAGGGGCTCATGCGCTGACCGGAATTCCGTTTGGCGTCAAGGATCTCCTGGCGACGAAAGGCATTCCCACGCGATGGGGATCGCCGGGCCATGACGATCAGGTTTTCAATTACGACGCAACCGTTGTCGAGAGACTCCAGAACGCCGGCGCGGTGCTTTTGGCCAAGCTGGAGATGATCGAGCTCGCGGGCGGTGGCAACTACAACGTCGCCGACGCCAGCAGGATGGGACCGTGCGGCAGCGCTTGGGACAAAGGCCTGTGGGCTGGAGGATCGAGCAGCGGCGCGGGTGCGACTACGGGTCTTGGCTGTGTCGGGTTCTCCATCGGCTCCGAGACCAGCGGGTCCATCTTGTGTCCGGCCGCGTTCAACGGAGTCACCGGTTTCCGCCCGACCTATGGGCGCGTGAGTCGATACGGCGCGATGGCGCTTTGCTGGACGCTGGACAAGCTCGGGCCGATCTGCCGATCCGCCGAGGATTGTGGAGTTGTTCTGGAGGCGATCTCGGGGCCTGATGTCCACGACGGAAGCGCTTTCTCTGAGAAATCAAGTCTTCGCGCTCGAGGTCCAAAGCCGCGCATCGGATTGATCAAAGAGGACTTCACCAAGAACAAGGCGCCCGCCGCGGAGAAGGCTTACAACGACGCGATAGCGGTTTTTCGGAAGCTCGGCTATCAAACCGTCGAGGTTGCGATGCCCGACCTGCCCTACGAGACGGCCATGAACATCATCGTGGACGCGGAGGGGGCGAGCGCGCACGAGAACTTCATCCGCGGCCCTCGGTTCCAGGAGTTGAAGGACGTGAACCAGGTGGCGGGATTTGCCGCGGCTCTGGAGACACGTGCAGCCGACTACCTTTGGGCCATGCGCCTGCGCACGGAAGCTTTGGCGGCGAATGCGATCTGGGAAAAGTGCGATTGCATCCTCACGCCGACGTTCTATCACCGCTCGCTGCCGATCGATCAGCCGTTCGACAAGACGTGGGTCAACATGGGCGGAGATTTGATCAGCCCGCCCAACCTGCTCGGCTGGCCGGCGATCGGCTTTCCGTGGGGGTTCGAGGATGGCGCGCCGATCGGTGCCCAGGTCATCGCGCCGGCGATGCGGGAAGACGTCTGCTACCGTGTGGCGCGAGACTTCCAGCGCGAGACAGACTGGCATTTGAAGAAGAGCCCGCTGGCGTAGGACGCGGAAACGCCTATGCCGTGCTACGGACGGGCTCGGGGCGGGTAGAGGCGCGGGCGTTACGGGCGCGCGCGATGGCATCCTGATCGACAGCCTTCTCGAACGACCGAAATCCCGCGAGCTCGAAGCCGTGCTTCTTGGCGAGGGCCATCATCTCCTCCACCTGCTCCACGCTCACGTCCTTGCCTAGCGTGTAGCTCACCGGGCGATCCTCGAGGGCCAGCATCATGGTCTCGCTCATGCACGCGTAGGCCATGCCCTCGGGAAAGCCGAATCGGAAATTGAATTCCACGTCGCCGGGCACCTTGACCACGCCGCCCTCGATGACGAGAACGTCCGGGCGCTCGCGGCTGACACGCACGCTCACATCGCGAGGACGGGCTACGTCGCAAACCACCGCGCCCGGTTTAAGGTGCTCCGGCATGATGATCTCGGCGTCCGTGGAAGTCACCGTGATGATGGCGTCCGCCTCGCGGATGAGATCGATCGATGTGGTTGCTATCGCGCCGGGGATCTCTGCCGCGACCGCCTTCGTTCGCTCCAGATCTCGCCCGATAAGGATGATCCTCCCGAACTTCCGGCCCAGCATCAGGGCGCAGGTCTTACCGATGGAACCGGTTGCGCCGACCACCGCGAGAGTGGCCGTGGAAACGTCGATCCCGACCGCTTCGCAGGCCTTTAAGGTGCCTTCGATGGAGGTTGCGACCGTGTAGCTGTTGCCCGTCGTCACCGGTATGGGCGAGCGCTCGGCAATCGTTTTTCCGCCATCACCGACAACCGCCGTAAATGCGCCCAAACCAACGAGCTGGGCGCCCTCGCTGGCCGCGAGCTTGACCGTGTCCACGATCTTTTGGTAGACCTGCTCGAGGGGCAAGGTCATCATCTGCCGAGGGGTCATCGGGCAGGCGAGAAAGATGCCTTCCGTCTTGGCTCCTGTGGGGGACTCGATGCCCGTGATCCTGCTCAGGACCAGGGGCTTTTTGAACCTAAGGAATGCTTCGATGGCGCTATCGGGAAAGAACCTCGCGATGGGATACTTACGCGCCACGTCCCGGGCAGATATGGGGTGGATGATAAACGCAAACCGGGTCAAACAGTCACCTGGGCGTTAGCCCGCTTCTTACGACGTCAGGGCTCGGTGCAATGTACCTTAGGCGGGTTAGAGGCGATAGGCGATAGGCGATAGGCGATAGGCGACGGGGAATCTAGGAGTCGGCTTCTAGAGCTGATCCAGGATCCGGTCGGCGAGCCGGTATTTGAGCAAGAAGAAGGCTTCCCTCCAGGCGAATCGGCGCGTCGATTGAGGCGTGACATATCGCGAGGTCTGGGTTGGAGAGGGTTGCGCGTCCAGCTTCAGATCGGCGGCAATGTCCATCGCGCGCCTCATGTGCCAGGGGTCGGAGACGATGAGGTAGCTGTGCAGGCCCGCTTTGGATGCGAGCGTGTTGGCGAAGACAAGGTTCTCGTAGGTTGTTTTGGACTGATCCTCGATCACTAGGTCGCCTTCTGGGACGCCCAGCTCGATGGCCGATTGCTTTGCCGCAACTGCCTCGGGGACCGTGGTCGCGGAGCCCTTTCCGCCGGTGAAAATGATCTTCCGCACGCGCCCGTTGCGATAGAGCAGCACGGCGTGATTGATCCGCTCTTGAAACACGGGAGCGGGCCGGTTCTTTCGTAGCCCTGCGCCGAGGACAATGGCGGCGTCGGCGGATTTCTCTGAGGTGGTGGAACCGTACTGGCGGATTTCCCTGAGGGTCGAGGCGAAGAGGCCGGAGGTTCCGGCGAGGATGGCGAGGATCGGGAGTAGCCAGCGGGTTCTTTTATGCTTCCCCTTGGCCATGAGTATTACAAGCGGCAAGGGGGTCTAATAGGTTCCACGTGCACTATGGAGCCACTCCGTTGACTAGAGCCTGTTTTGGCAGTGAGCGATCACATAGTTCTCACAGCCTCACCTCAGGTTCTCCTCGACTGAACCCCCATCCCCAACCCCATACCCCAAAACCCCACGAAATCAC
>JAXDKF010000340.1:0-2981 GCA_034667265.1 Fimbriimonadaceae bacterium | reverse complement strand
TAGGCTCCTGAGGCTACGATCGCTCGCTAGCGGAGGATCTGCAAGCAGGACAATATAGCCTCCAGACACCCGGCTCGCGTATGCGAAAACGGGTTACTCCTGGCGTCTGGAGGCAGCCAAATCGAGGGCTGTGACTTTTAGCCTCAGGAGCTTATTCTTGCGTGGCCATTGGAGAGTGCGATACGGCTCCTGAGGCATGGCAATCCGGACTACTCATACGTGTAGTCGCCGTTGTGCGCATCTTCGATGTACTTCGCCATCAATGCCACGCAAGCATCGACGTCTCGCTTGTGCACCGTCTCGTTGACCGTGTGCACGTACCGCGTGGGAATCGATAGCGTAAACGCCGGGATGCCGCCGTGCAGGCGCTGGATCGCGCCCGCGTCCGTGCCGCCGAACGGCAGGACCTCCATCTGATACTTGATCTTGTGCTTCTCGGCCAGCGAGCGGAAGTGCTCGACGACCTTGGGGTGACAGATAAGAGAAGAGTCCAAAACCTTGATCGCTGCGCCGTCGCCCAGCTTCGTCACGTAATCCATCGGGTCCAGGCCGGGAATATCGTTGGCCAAGGTGATGTCGATCGCAACCGCGATATCGGGCTGCACCGCCCATCCGCTCGCCGCCGCCCCGCGCAAACCGATCTCCTCCTGCACGGTGGCCACCGCATGAACCTCGACCTCGTGCTTCTTCACCGCCTTGAGCGCTTCGATCATCACGTAAACCGCCACGCGGTCGTCCATCGACTTGCACGTCAGCAGGTCGCCCATCTGCTGCAGTGTGCGGTTCATGGTTACCATGTCTCCCGGCCGGATGCGCTTCTTTGCCGTCTCGCCGTCCATGCCGAGATCGATGAAATAATTGTCGGTCACGAGCGGCTTGTTGGCTTCCTCAGGCGTGAGCATGTGCTTGGGCTTGCCGCTGGACATCATCACGCCGGGCATCATGCCGTCCCGGGTGTGAACGAACACCCTCTGGCTCGCCATCTGACGTGGATCCCACCCGCCCAGAGGCTGGATGCGGAGAAAGCCCTTGTCGTCGATGAACTTGACCACGAAGCCGATCTCGTCCATGTGAGCGGCGAGCATCAGCTTTTTGGCGTCCTTGCCCTTACCTTTCTTGACGCAATGGAGGCTGCCCATCACATCGGTCCGCATCTCGCAAACGCCCTCCAGCTCTTGGCGGACAATGGCGCGGATCTGGTCCTCTTGGCCCGCGACACCGTGAGCCTCTGTCAGGCGGCGTAAAAGATCGACGTTCACGGGCGGCGTTTTACCCTTATCCCTACCCAGGCCCCAGGGACCGCGTTACAATCGCGGTAGGGATGGTTCTCAAGAGGTTCTATCACGAGAAGTTGGCGCAGGCCAGCTATTTGGTCGGCTCGCCGGAAGCCGGCGAAGCCCTGATCATCGATCCCAACCGAGACCTCGAGCAATACGTCGAGGCCGCGGCGGAAGAAGGGATGCGGATCACAACGGTGGCGGAGACCCACATTCACGCGGATTACTTATCCGGTGCGCGCGAGCTGGCGGTGGTCACCGGAGCGCAACTCTACTTGTCCGACGAAGGCGACAAAGACTGGAAGTATGGCTACGCCTCTGAGACAGGCGCAAAGCTCACAAAGGGCGGCGACAGTTTCCGAATTGGTCCCGTTCGCATCGATGTCATCAAGACGTCGGGCCACACGCCCGAGCACATCAGCTTCCTGATCACGGACGAGGCGAATTCCAAAGAGCCCCTCGGCATCTTCAGCGGCGACTTCATCTTTGTCGGAGATGTCGGTCGTCCCGATTTGCTAGAGACTGCCGCCGGAGTGCAAGGGACGATGGAGACGGGGGCTAGGCAGCTCTTCCAATCGCTCAAGAGCATTTCTGGGTTGGCCGAGCACGTGCTCGTCTGGCCGGGGCACGGCGCCGGCTCAGCGTGCGGAAAGGCGCTCGGCGCGTTGCCCGTCTCGTCGATGGGCTACGAAAGGATCACCAACTGGGCACTGGGCGCGCAGAGCGAAGATTCGTTCGTTCGTGAAGTGCTATCGGGCCAGCCAGAGCCGCCGGCTTATTTCGCGCAAATGAAGCGGCTCAACAAAGAAGGCCCTCCGCTCTTGAGCGGATTCCGCGTGCCGCCGCGGCGACTGGATGGACGGATACTGCCGAAGTACATCGCCGCGGGCATCGTCGTTATCGATGTGCGGGAGCCAGAAGCGTATATGGCCAAGCACATCAAGGGCACCCTGCATATCCCTCAGTACAAGAATTTCATCACCTGGGCGGGTTCGTTGGTGCCGTATGACACAGACCTCTTGCTGATCGCGCCAGAGGAGAGCCGTGCTGCGGAGGCAGCGAAAGATCTGGCCATGATCGGCCTGGATCGTGTGGTCGGCTGGTATGGAGAGGATGTATTCGCCGAGTTCGAGGGACCCGAAGGGGAGATGGAGCCTATGGATCAAATCCCCGCGAGCTGGCTTCTTGGCAGCCTCGACGAGTTTGTTGTCGTCGACGTAAGAAGCAAATCCGAGTGGGACGCGGGCCATGTGCCCGGCGCCATCCACATGCCTTTGCCTTCCTTGGCCAAACGAGCCCAGGAGCTACCAAGAGATCGCAAACTTATTTTGCACTGCGAGGGAGGCGTGCGATCGACTATTGCCGTTAGCTTCTTGTACAGCATTGGCTTCCGAGATGTGGTGAACGTGGTCGATGGCTATCGCGCTTACGAAAAGGCAAAGCGAGAAGAAGCGCTTCCCCGCTGACCGGTATTGCGGAGTTACATGGTCGCTCAATCCTGATTTAGGTCGTCAACGACAAGAACTAGTGCGACAACAACACTGTCAGACTGATAACAGGACCGCGATCTGCGGCCGGAGGGTCCACGATGCCAGAGAACAACACGCAAACCGAACCCGTTGACGGATTCGCCGACAACATGGCCGAACAGAAGCTGCCAACTCACGGCGAGGTCCACGGCATTCCTGGGGCGCCGGATCCAGG
>JAXDKF010000339.1:0-6288 GCA_034667265.1 Fimbriimonadaceae bacterium | reverse complement strand
TTGCTTGGTTCCCAGCTGCCGGCCTCAGCCCCGTTGGAGAGCTTAAAGAATAAGAATTTGGAGCCTTGCGGCGTGTAACTCTCCATCAGCCCGCTGATTGGCACCATGGCGATTCCGGAGGGCTCATAGATTTGAACGTCTCCGCCATTTGGAGCGGAGGGAGCATCGAAGGCCCAAAAGTGTCGCTCGTAGGATTTGAGTTTTTTGGCCGCGCCTGTGGCGTCGATGTGCCAGATGTGGAGCTCATCCTTGACGTCGGTCATGTGATGCAGTCCGGCAGGCAACGAAAAGCCGATGACGCCACCTACATTGCCGACCACCGCACCGCGAAGAAAGAATGGACGCTCGCCTTGCCAGACGATTTGCCCGTTGCGACGCATCTCGTACAGGCCGGGCCCCACTCCTCTTTCTTGTTCGGGGACGATTGTGAGCTCGTATTCGCCGGAGGGGGATTTGAGGACTTTCCGGTCGGTAGAGGATGTGGTCTGCTGGGGGTGGAGCGCGAGTAGGAAGATCGTGGCGACGAGGAGTTTGGGGAGGATCATGGGGGCGCCTGTGCATCCATTGTAAGGCAGCGGGGGTTTCTTTGCGGCAGGCGGGGGTTCGACGTTCTAGCACCGCTTCGCGGTGCCGGGCGCGCTCGCGCGTCTCTGTGAGGGATGAGCAGTTCCGGTCTCGGAGCTTCGAGTTCGCAGTTCCGAGGTCCGAGGCCCGATGACCCCCATCCCCAACCCCTTCCCCCTAACCCCTCGAATGCACCCCCACCCGACTCCGTCGACCTCCCCCTCCGCCGCGCAAACATCGGCGCAAGGGGAGGTATCGCACGAGCCATCCGAATAAGGGGGAGGGAGACAGGAACACACCCCTCGTATAATCCACGTAACCCATGCGCCGCTCGCTTATCGTCCTCCTCGCCCTCGCGGCGAGTCTCGTCCACGCCGACCAGCGTTCCTCCTGGACCAAGCCCGACATCCACGGCGACAGCGTCATCTTCACCTGTGAAGGGGACCTGTGGCTCGGATCGATGAAGGACCACGCGGCGAGAAGGGTCACCTCGCACCCGGGCGTGGAGTACAACGCACACTTCTCACCCGACGGGAAGATGGTCGCGTTCACGGGCAGCTACGACGACAGCCGAGACGTGTACGTCATGCCGCTCGAGGGTGGCGCGCCGCAGAGGCTCACCTACGACACTGGCTATGCCGAGGTGCAGGGCTGGGCGCCGGACGGAAAGTTCGTCATCTTCCGAAG
Organism: Fimbriimonadaceae bacterium; assembly: GCA_034667265.1. Classification (GTDB taxonomy): domain Bacteria; phylum Armatimonadota; class Fimbriimonadia; order Fimbriimonadales; family Fimbriimonadaceae; genus JANYLD01. The sequence continues at coordinate 5,037 of JAXDKF010000339.1, read as the reverse complement.
CAGGCGCAACAATCCGCCCGGGGGTATCAACCGGCTTTACGAGGTGCCCGTCGGTGGTGGGCAAGCCAAGATGCTGCCGGTCCCGCAGGGAGAGTTTGCAGACCTGAACGAGCAAGGCCTGATGATTTACGTGCCGGTGACCGTCGAGTGGATGAACTGGTTCCACTACCAAGGTGGCGGGGCCGACGACATTTGGCTGGCCGACCTTCCGCACAAAAAGTTTACGCGGCTCACGGACAACCCCAGCGTGGACACCACTCCCGTATGGGCTGGCGGCGACGTTTACTTCGTCTCGCAACGCGCTGGGACCTCCAATCTCTTTAAGTTGGACCCGGATAGCAAGGCGGTCAAGCAGCTCACGCAGCTCGCGTTGCCGGTGCGGTACCCCGGCTCCGATGGCGAGCAGATCGTATTCCAAACGGGGCCGAATCTCGGCGTCTACAACACGAAGACGGGCAAGGCGGAAACGCTCGCATTCGATCTTAATTCCGATCGCATCCACGCCCGCGAGCAGCGTGTTCCTCTAGCGCCAGAAGTGGGCGCGGTGGCCATTGGTCCGGGCGGCAAGCGCGTGGCGGTGGAAGCTCGCGGACAGGTTTGGAGCATCGCGGCGGAGAATGGCGATGCGCGAGTGCTGGAGAATAAACCCGGCGCGCGCGCGATGAATCCAGTCTGGTCGCCGGATGGGAAGAAGGTTGCGTACCTCACCGACCGCTCAGGCGAGTATCAGGTTTGGGTGGACAATGCGCTCGGATCGAGCGAGCCCACGCAGCTCACGAAGGACCTAAAAGGCGAGTACCGCGACCTGGTCTGGTCGCCAGACGGTAAGTGGCTGGCCACCGCGGAGCGGAGCACTCAGCTCGTAGTCATTAACGCGGAGAAGGGCGCGGTCCAGCAGGTCGATATCTCGCCCAATTACTCCTCGTACGACAGTTTCCGCCCAGAGTATTCGTTCAGCGCGGACAGCAAGCTGCTGGCCTACACGCGCCTGGAGCCCAACTGGAACGCAACGGTGTGGATCCATGACATGACCGCGGGCAAGAACGTGCAGGTCAGCAGTGCGGTGATCAATTCCGCCTCGCCCGCGTTCGGCCAGGATGGCAAGTACATCGCGTTCATCAGCGAGCGCCAACTCAGTCCTGCGTACTCCAATGCGGCGCACAAATACGGGTTCGACAACACCATGCGCGTGACACTGGCGACGCTTTCACCGGACGTCACCTCTCCGTTCCTGCCGAAGAACGACGAAGAAGGCGCAGAAGCGAAGAAAGAAGACGCGCCCAAGCCGACTCCGGATCTCGAAGGCATTTCTGGACGGACCATCGACGTGCCGATCGGCGCGAGTCGATATTCCAAAGTGCTCATCGCGGGCAACCGCCTGTTGTTGCTGGACAAGCCGGATGCGAGCGGCCCCAATCGGCTCATCGCCTACGATTTGGACAAGCAGAAGTCGACGAATCTGTCGGACGGGGTCGGCGATTGCGATCTGTCCAACGACGGCAAGAAGCTCCTGATCCTGCGCGGGAGTCAGCCGAGCATCGTGGATGCGTCGACCGGCCCGTTTGGCGCTTCGGACGGCGCGATCGCACTTGGCGCGTACAGCCTGACCGTCGATCCACAGCAAGAATGGAAGCAGATCTTCTACGAATCGTGGCGGATCGCGCGCGACTTCTTTTACGACCCGAACATGCACGGCGTGGATTGGAACGCGGTGCGCAAGCAATATGAGGCGCGGCTGCCTTTAGTGGGCGATCGCAGCGATCTCACTCGCCTGATCGCGGACATGATCAGCGAGCTGAACATCGGCCACGCCTACGTCTTCAATCCGGGGGGAGACATCAAACGCACCCCGATGGGCTACCTCGGCGCGGACTTTGAGGCGGTTCCCGGCGCGGACGCGGTGAAGATCAAGAGGATCCTGCGAGGCAACGACTTTACGATGGCCGTGCGGTCGCCGCTGCTCGAGCCGGGTGTGAATGTGAAGCCGGGCGACTACATCGTGTCCATCGCGGGGCAGCCGGTGCAGCGCGATCAGGACATCCAATCGCTGTTGATTGCGACGCCGGGCCAGGTCATCGCGATCGGCGTGAACACGCAGCCGAAGTTGGAGGGGGCGCGCATCGTTCGGGTAAAGCCTTTGTCGTCGGAAGCCGGTTTACGCTATGCGGATTGGGTGGAGGGCCGGCGCGAGTACGTGCACACGCATGGCGGCGCGAACATCGGCTACGTGCACATTCCGAACATGGGCAGCGGAGGTTTCCAAGAATTTGCGCAGGGCCATTATCCGAACCTCGATTCCGACGGAATGATCTACGACACGCGCTACAACACCGGCGGATCCATCTCGTCGCTGTTGCTGCAGGACATCGCGGCGAAGCGCGTCCTGTTTTGGCAGCCGCGATACGGCACGCCGTGGGCCCGGGAGGATTGGGCGCCGCTCGGTCCGCGCGCCGCGATCTGCAATGAATACAACTTCTCGGACGGCGAGCTGTTCATCGAGAGCTGGAAGCGCATGAAGGTCGGGCCGGTCGTCGGGAAACGCACGGCGGGCGCCGAAGTGGGCAGCGGCGGCGGGTATCGGCTGATCGATGGCGGCAGCATTTATATCCCCAATTACGGGGCGTATTCGCCGGAGGGCAAGTGGGTCATCGAGGGGGTTGGCACGTCGCCGGACATCGTGGTCGAGCAGGACCCGAATCTGGTGCTCGAGGGGCGGGATCCGCAGCTCGACAAGACGATCGAGGTGCTGAACGCGATCATCCGGAAGTTCCCGCCGAAGCTGCCGGCTCATCCGGCGTTTCCGGATAAGGTTTATAAGAAGTAGGTCGTGGGGCGTGATTGAGGGGCCCCGCCCCATGCCTCAAGAGCCGCATACCGAGCGTTAGGGCTGAGGACTCGTTAAGCTCTTGAGGCTATAACGCGGGATTCGAGGGCGAGTGTTTTAGCCTCAGGAGCTTGGGTTGGCGTGAGATCGCGCGGGTGGAACTCGGCTCCTGAGGCATGCGGTTTTGCGATCCTCGCCGGATGCCTCAAGAGCCGCATACCGAGCGTTACGGCTGAGGACTCGCTAAGCTCTTGAGGCTATAACGCGGGTTTCGAGGGCGGGTGTTTTAGCCTCAGGAGCGTGGGTTGGCGTGAGATCGCGCGGGAGGAACTCGGCTCCTGAGGCATGCAGTTCCGCGCTCCTGCGGTATACGGTCTCGCTCGCTCACGAGGCATGGAGTCTCCCGGCTCAACGGTCGAAAGCCATACTTCTCCCGTGCGTATTCCGTTCGATAGCCTGACCCTGGCCGCCGTGGTGGCCGAGGCGCAGGCGTACGTGGGCGGGAAGGTGCAGAAGGTGTGGCAGGCCGACGACCTGACGGTCGCGCTGGCTTTCTATCGGGACGGCAAGGAAGCGGTGTTCCAGATCTCGGCGCATCCCGTGTTTGCGCGCGCGCATTTCATCACCAGGCGTCCGACCAACGCGCAGCCTCTTCCTGGTCTTGCGACCGCGCTGCGCGCGAGGGTCGATGGGTCGAGGGTGATGGCGATCAAGCAGATCGATCTCGACCGCGTCATCCACATCGAATTCGAGGGCAGGGATGGCCGGCATACGCTCGTCGCCGAGATGATGGGCAAGCATTCCAACATCATGCTGCTGGATGGGGATCGGCGCGTAATTGCGGCGGCCAAGTGGGTGGGGAAGTCGAAGAGCGTGCGGCCGATCCAGGCCAATCGCGTTTACGAGCCGCCTCCATTCACGCCCAAGCCTTCCTTTTTGGAGGCGACGGATGCGCAATCGCCCAAGGATTATCAGGGCGTATCGCCGTTCCTAGGAAAGCTCATCGAAGCCCGCGGCCCGAATGGCTTGGCGGAGATCCAGGAGGCGGTGAAGGCGGAGCGGTTCACGCCGGTGCTTGCGGTCGGGCATGGCGCTTATCCGTTGTCGGTTGCCGCGCTTGGCGTGGAGGAAGCGCCTCGACCCTCCATCAGCCTGGCCCTCGAGCAGCACTTCGACACCGCGATCCGAGACGACCGCATCCATACGCTTCGCGAGTCGCTGCTGGGGCAGCTCAAGCGCGTGCTCCTTGCTCGAGAGGTCGCGTTGAACGAGCTGCGGCAAACCGCCGATGCGGCCAAGCGCGCGGGAGAGGTGCAACTCATGGGCGAGTTGATCCTCGCGTATGGATCGACCCTGCCGGAGAGTGCCTCCACCCTGGAAGCCGAGGACTACGAGGGGCGCATGCTCAGCATCAAGCTCGATCCCGAGAAGACCTATCTGGAGAACGCGCAGACCTACTTTGAGAAGGCCAAGCACTCCAAGGCGCGAGAGGGCACGGTGAAGGATCAGATGGCGCGGATGGCCGAGGACCACGCCGCGGTCTCTTCCTTAATGTCTCGCATCGAGACGGAGGAGCGATTCGATCGGCTGGAAGACCTCAGAGAAGAGGCGAAGAAGAAGCGCTGGCTGCACGACACGGCGGTCTCGGGGAAGAAGAAGGAAGATCGGCCGTTCGAGGGCAATCGCGTCCGGGAGCTGCTCGGGCCGAGCGGCTTTACCGTTCTGTATGGCGAGAATGCGGAAGCCAACGATTATCTCCTCGTGCGCGTGGCGAAGCCGAACGACTACTGGCTGCATATCCGCGGCTCGCAGTCGGCGCATGTGGTGGTCGTGACCAACAATCATCCGGAGAAGGTGAGCCGCGAGGTGCTGATGTATGCGGCCAAGATCGCGGTGCAGCACTCGCCGAGCAAGCACTCGGGGTATGTGCCGGTCGACTACACGCTGCGGAAGTACGTGCGGAAGCCGAAGGGCGCGGCGAAGGGCACGGCGCTCTACACGCACGAGAAGACGCTGCACGTCGAGGGAGACTGATTTTGGATTTTGGATTTTGGATTGCGGTTCCGGATCTCTCCCTCCCTTGACGGGTGTTTAGACCGGAGACATGGTTTACAGATGTTCGGAGACATAGTTAACACTTTGCTCCTTCGTTTGCGCGAAGGTCCAGCTGCTTGACGACTTGTCCGCAGAACCTGACCTGTATCAGATCCTCG
>JAXDKF010000338.1:0-9785 GCA_034667265.1 Fimbriimonadaceae bacterium | reverse complement strand
TCGTAGACGGTCGTGCACTTGCTGCCGGTCGGATTGATTTCTGACGTTTCGAGAGTGTTGGAGTTGTACGTGAGCGTGGTGACACGCCCACCCGGTTTCTCAATCCAGCCCGGAAGGCCGGTTCCGTTGTAAGTGGTGAGCGCTCCGCTCGGAACTTGCTCGGTCGTCCAACCGTTTCCATCCGCATCATAGTTGTAAAGCCACGTGCCATCCGCAACTACTGCCTTCAGCAAAGTGGGGTTGTTGAATGCGAAATAGCCATACGTCGAAACGAAACCCTGCGGGTTCTCTCGCGTCTTGACTCGATCCCAGTTATCGATGCCGTACTTGATGATGCAGCCGCTCGGCATCGTTAACGTCGTGCAATTCTCACCCGCGTCGTACTGGTACGTCCAACGCCGGCCGCCCCAGTCCTGAACGACGTTCAGCAGTGACGTGGTCACCCCCTGCTGATAGATGAACGAGACTTTGCTGCCGTCGTGGACCTGAATAGTCTTGAGAAGTCCTGCCTCTGCGCCGGTGCTATAGACGTAGCTCTGCCGCGTGCCAGCTGGCTCGACGTTGGTCATCAGCTGGTGCGTCACCGGATTGCCGGTGCCGTTTTGAGCTTCGTAAGTGAGCTGATGCCCGTCGTTGTAGAACTCGGTGAACTTGCCACTCGCGAACTGGAGTGTGGTCAAGATCCCCGCAGTTCTGGCGACGTACGCGCCACTCGTGACGATGGAGAAGACGTATTTCGAGCAATCCCCACGAACCACGGTCACGCGTTTGGCGCTGGTGGAGCTTTGGATGAACTGGCGGACCAGCGCTGCGCGGTGGTTGCCGTACTCCGTCTGTATCTGGCCGCTGTGATAAAGGAAGTCCAGCCGGAGGTCGAATTTCTGCGCGGTGAGCTGGATGCGCTCGTTCATCTGCAGCGTGAGCGTCAGAGGGTCCGGCAGCGGCGGTTCCATCATCGCCCGCTCGATAGGCGTAGGCAGCCCGTCTTTGACGGGGATGTTGGGATTGGGAGTGATGGAGGAAATCATATGGCTGCGCCGGGTATCGGAGAGTGAGTGTTAAGGTCTTGGGTCCTGACTACGCCGACTTTCGCAAGCGCGTCTTGAAGAGCTTCGACGGCCATCGACGCGTAATAGCCCTTTCCGTCTGGCAGGCCGCCGATGAGAATGAGGAGGTCGTTAGCCTCTAAGCGAGATGCTTGCTCGACTTTGCGGTTCTTGAGGAACGCCATCATCCCGCCGACCGCCCTATGCGCATGTGGGCAGCCGTTGCTTTCGAAGGAGCAATCGCGAATCGTGTCGGCGGACACGAAGAGCCTCAACACGATGTACCTGCCTCCTCCGGGAGTCCCGGAGCAGCCTTCGGCTTCAAAAATCGTCTCGGCGTCAGAACGTACTTCACTGTTCACTCGCAAGTACCCCGCGACAGGAGTTACATGCATCCTAACACGCATCGTTCCAAATGCATTGTGGAAAACGCAGGTTTGTAGAAATTCGTGCCATTGCTTTCTCAGACCGAAGCGATCGCCGTTCTCAAATGATCTAGTTGCCGCTTCGTGTCCTCGTGCTGAGGATTCAGCGCATGCGCCTTTTCCATCCACACGACGGCAGTTGGATAATCACCACGCCGCATCGCTCCCACGCCGAGATAAAACACTCCTTCGGCGTTTCCGAGGCGCTCCAGCATGTCGAGATGCTCTTCGGATTCCATTTCGCGTCCTGCGTTCAGCAACCTGCGCGTGAGGACGATCCGTGGCCCGGCCGCATACGGGTTCTGCTGCACCGCTTTGCGCAGGAACGCTTCGGCTTGCTGGTCGTCGCTGACCGTTTCGAAGTACTTGGCGCCGGCGTTCGCCCACTCCTCGGATGGACCGAGCGCCGCACGCAAATGATCGACCACGGCCTTGGCTGTTTGGTAGTCGCCTATGTCCAACGCGCTACCGAACAGCTCCTTGGCGCTTGGAACGAACGTGGGTGCGCACTCCAGCGCCTTCATCCACCATCCCTTTGCGCCAGGGTAGTCGTTCATCAGCATGCATACCGCGGCCAAGTTGTGGTAGCGCTTGTAGGTGAGGATGGACATGTCGATCGACGAGAAGTGGTCCGCGATATCACCTGCGATCTTCTCGTACTGCTCCTTGGCTTCGGCTAGCCGGCCCATATCCGTGAGTAACAACCCGGCTTGGAACCTCAGCTCCGGGTCTTCTCCCACTTCAGCCAAGCCGCGCATGACGGTCGAGAGCGACTCCCCATCCAGACCCAGCTTCTTCTGCGATCCGGCCATGAGCGCGTAGGCTTTGCGCAAGTGGGATTCCCCCGACTGGCTCACCTGGATGCTTTGGCGCAGCCAGGAGATCGCTTCCTTGTGCTCGCCCGTGAAATGCGCGGTCATGCCGAGGTTGAAGAGCACGAACGGATGATCCGGCCGCTCGTCGAGATCGAGCTTGAGCAGTTTCTCGTCCCGCTCGCGCTTCTTGGCCTGACCTTCGTCGCTCGTGTCGTAGCCGCTGTGCATAACCACCGCGCGGCAGCGAGAGATCTGCCCGCCGACTTCCCGGATGCTCTCGAGGTTCTGCTCGTGTATCCGGCCGACGAAGCGGATGCGCTTGTCGTTGCGGAAGAGCTTGACGTGATCTACGCGCGTTCCGGCGCCGGGTCCTTCGTCGACGAACTGCACGGGCACCACGTATGCGGTGACGTCTTTCGGCGCACCGAGGGCGGCGTTCTGCAAGTCTTCTCCTGCCCAGAAAGGAAGTGTGTCATCGGCATCCATCCAGAAGACCCACTTGCCCTTGGCGTGCTTGAGCGATTCGTTCCGCGCTTCGGCGAAGCTGTCAGGCCATGGGATCTCGTACACCTCGGCACCCAGATCTCGACAAATCTCTTTGGTCCGGTCCGTTGAGCCTGTGTCGACCACGATGATTTGTGAGAAGAAGGGCAGAGCACTTTTGAGGCAATCGGCGATGACGCGCTCCTCGTTGCGCACGATCATGCAAAGAGAGATGTCCGCCAGGCGCGCCTTCTCTCTCGCATCGGCGTACCGGCGCTTAGGATGCTTCGCGCCATCGAAGACCACCAAACCCTTCTTTGTGCCGGGCAAATGCGAAGCAAATCCGGAGTCCAGATCCTCTTGCCACTTGGCTTCAAATTTCTTGTGATTGGCGGCGAGCAGATTCCAGGGCGTTCGTGAAATCCGGCGCAGCGTGCGGGAGCCGTGGTGGTGGACGAATGCACGGCTGGAGATGATCAACCGATAGCCCGCTCTCCTGATTCGGTAGCAAAGATCGTTGTCCTCAAAGGTGCCGAGGCCGAACGACTCGTCGAAGCCGCCGACCTCATCGAGGACCGTGCGGCGGATGGCCAAGCAAAAGCCGACCAACATGTCGCAGGGTGCGTCCGCATCGTCCACGTCGCGCTGCGCGAAGTCTTCCGCGAAGAGGTCAAGGGTATCTAGGCTCGTGTATGTCGGCTCGATCATCTGGCTGTGGCCGCACTCGTTCGTAAGCGGCCCCGCGGCCCCGATCGAGCCGCTGGACATCAGTGTCTCGACAAGCCGCTCAAATGCAGCACGCGGCGCGACCGTGTCATTGTTGAGGAACACGACCACCTCTCCAGTGGAGGCGGCGAGCCCCTGGTTGCAGGCTTTGGCGAATCCTTCATTGAACTCGTTCTTAATAACCTGGATAAAGTCGAATGACGCCGCGATCTCTCCCGCCGTATCAGGCGAGGCGTTGTCAACGACGATGACCTGGTGCAGGAGCTCTTTGAATTTCGATAGGCTCTCTACACACTCCCGGATATCAGTTTCGCCACCGTGCAGTGGAATGACGATGCTCACGGTCGGCCATTTCTTCGCCTTGCCGTTCGGCATCTTGGCTTCCGCATGATCACCTTTTTGGGGATCGAGCTCGGACAGCACAGCGGGCACTCTGATGCGCTCGACAAACCCGTATGCCGGTGGATGGGTTGGATGCAAATCGCGCATGAGCCGGTCGTTATCCCACCGCAACCAGACGCGCTCGTACCATCCGTCCACCACTTCGTGGCGGTGACCCCAACTGCGGATCTTCTTTTGGATCCGTTCATCCGGTCCCGCATAGGAGAGGTGGTGCAGCACGCCATGCTCGGGCCCAAGCACCAGTGAGCGACCGCTGGCAAAGTCGCGAATGTGCAGGTGCGAGGTTTGGCTCAGGTCCACAAGGATGATCGGGGTGAGCTTCTCCCGCGGGCGAATGACGTACTCCGCCGACTTCCAGTACGTGTCCATGTGTACGTACACTCGCTCTGCTACTCGCGCTTTTGCCAGAGCGATCAAGCTCTTGAGGAGTTCGGGCTCGACCACCTCGTCCCCGTCCGGCGTGAAGACCACTTTATGCCCTAAGCCCAGCATGTGAGCATGGGCGGCGCGACGGTGCATGTCTTCATCGGGCCACTCGCCGACGATGACTTCAGCGCCGGCTTCACGGGCGATGTCGGCGCAGCGCTCCCAATTGCCGGGCTCGCCGTTCCAGGCCGTGCGACTTACGAATGCATACACCGGCCCCGCTGATTGCCAGGACCGAATGGAACACCCTAAAAACCAATGGTCATCGTGTACGCAGAAGCACACGGGGACAGCGGTACGCATGTTTGCATAATAAGGGTAATTACCGACGAATGCCCACAATATCGTCACCGATGTGATGCAACCCCTCTGGGCGCGATATAACGCGATCGACTCTCGCCACCTACGAACGAGTCGAGGTTCTTCTTTCCGTCGGCATGGACTGTTAAGCTCTCAAACAAAAGTCAAATGGCCCGCATCGTATCCAACAGCTTCTAGATCATCTGAACCACGGGTTGCAATGAAAACTGCTACGGGAATGCGCGCTTGCTCTGGTGTATGCATCCAGGCTGTGACAAGGTGCTTGGCGAGTGTTTCAGCAAGTTCGAGATGTTCGGTGTGGAGACGGAGCAACCTGCGTTGGTCATCGCACAACTTGCCGCCTTTCAACGTTCGCCGATAGAAATAGTAGCCCGAGAGCGTTTCGAAGAATACGTACCGGGCGATCCGTCCAACAGCCGCGTGCATCACTGTAACGATGGCGTTGTGCAGTGCCACTGACTTACTCGTTCTCACATGCCAATCCTGAATTGAACGCTTTGGATCTGGCGTCAAGGCATTCGCGACACACACTGTGTTAACGCTTATGCTCCCTGTCATGCGAGACAGTTCCTCAAGCTTCGCCGTTGCCTGCGTAAAGGCTGGGTCGTCGAGACCACTTAGCGCATACGCGCGATCGTGCAACCAGTCATGAAGCTCAAGTAGGTCTTGTGCCAAGCGAAATCGGCGTACGGCTACCCAGGCAGCGTACATCGTTGCAATCGTTATAAAGGCGGTTCCGAGGGTGACCACTGTCATAGAGTCTCCTTTAACCATCCGCATCAGACGTCGAATTCTCGTCCCGTTCTCCAAGGTACGGCAGCAGCGTTGAATCAGCGCTGATCGCGAGGCGCACTCCTTGGCTCCTTAAGGTGTAGATTTCCCGTTCCAATCCGGCCACGAGAACCTGCATTTCTGTAACCTGCCTCGCCTTCTCAATTGCCAGGCTCTCGCTCTCCTTCAACCTATCCTGTAGCTGCTGTATTCTCCTCCGTTGCACCGCTACTCTTTTGGATGAATATTTCGAGAAATAGCTGACGGCGCCTGCAGGACCAATGAGGGCAATCGCCAGCTCGATCCAACCTGGATCTTTTGATCGCAGCACGCCCAGCAAAAGGCATACGAACCCCACGACTACTGTCGCACACACGTACAGGCATCGCTTGCTTAGTTGTTCCTGGGCGACCTTCAAGATTTGTGCGTGGTATTCGTTTGCGTTTTTTGGTATGTCGTCCCTGGCCATCGTCGTTCTCGCGAATTCTGCGGAAAGATAACGCGTCGGGGGTTCCCTGTTTCCGCGCTCAGTCTGCTTGACCCAGTGACGTTTCATCGACCTGAAAAGGAGGTGGCGGACGCATTAGCTAGCGAGGCGACTCACCTACGAGTAGACGAGCGTCTGTGTGTCGATCTGGGGCGGGCTGGGTGAACGAAACACTTGAGCATTGGCTCCATTTCCGGGTGTTGTAGGGCTGCTGGACCCTTGGCTTTGTTACGATGACCCTGTGCAGGAGAGTGCATATGAAAAGCTTGCATACACGATTGAAGAAGCGGCAAAGCTCTTGTCGCTCAGTCGAGCTCACGTGTATCGCTTGATTGATATTCAGGAACTTGGCTCGATCACGATAGGCCGGAGCCGCCGCGTTACGGCGAGTCAGCTTCGCGCCTTCATCGAGCGGCTCGAAGCGAGAAGCACCTCTCAAAGGTTTTAGCGCTTCAGACGCTTCAGTCGGTCGTGCAACTCTTGTACAAGCGCAACCGGGTGCTTCTCAAGTTCAGCAGCGATGGCGAAGAGTTCGATCACATCGACGCGACGTGTCCCAGCTTCGATCTTGCTGATGTAGGTTCTCGCTCTGCCTAGTCGTTGGGAGAGCGTCTCTTGCGATACGTGCGCGGCTTCCCGCGTCTCCCGCAAGAGACGCAAGAGTTCGTCGTACTCTTTCGTTCCAACCGATGCAACGGTCCGCGCTGCCACACATGAGACTGCACGGGAAGCTTCTCACCATCTTGGGGAGGAGTTGCGTTATACTACTCACCATCTTGGTGTGACACACCAGAGGAAGGGGAGAGTCTATGCGGAGTTTCGCGAAGGTTTTGGCGTGGATCGGGATTGCGTTGGTTACCGTGGGCTGTGCGGGTACGCAGCCTGGAAGCAGCAATCGCGGGATTCCTTCTCGCATTCGAGTACTCGCTCATGCACCAACACCCGGAAGTGGCTCGGGAATCAGCCAGCTCACGGGCTTTGTGGACGGCAAACCCGCATTCCTCTCCTACATCGATGCCGCCCACTGGACTGTTTCTGCGATGGGCGCCAGCCCAGTGAGCCTCTCGACGGTCAGCTATGCCCATGCATTTCTGGTTGCCTTTGAGGACGGCACGGCGGTTGGCGAGTACGATGGCGGCACATTCGTATATCGCAAGGGGAACTCGGGATGGACGGCCGCCAGTTTCCCGGGTGTCACTGAAGCTGTTCTTGACGCACAAAACGCCAAGCTCATCGGGAAAGTCGGTAGCGGCTTCGCGATCGTGGATATAGCAACCGCTGCCCAAACCCCGATTACGCTGCCTGCCGACGCGGCCCTCTACTTTGCAAAATCCAACTGGCTGGTGTATGGCACGGCCTCAACGTTTCACGTGCGCAATGTGCAGTCGGGAACTGATTGGCAGGAAGCAATCGTTTCAGGCGATACGAACCAGTTTCCCTACGCCCTCAATGCATCCGGCGGCGTGGTTGGAGAGAGCAGTAACGGCTCGGTTGGTCGGGCAGTCTATTGGGAACCGGGAACCGGAGCAGCGCACGTAGTAGATTCCTTCACAGGCGGTACGGTCGAGCCCGGCTGGATCTCGGACGACGGTGCCCGCTTTGCCATTAACATCGCGACTGGCAGCACCTACCGCAGCTATCTGTACGTTGATGGCGCCAAGTATCCGGTCTCAAACCTAGTCGGCGGGAGCGGAGTATCTTACGTATATGGGCTGAATGAGAGCGGAACAACGGGGTTCGGGTTAATTGATCCATCCGGAGATCGTGCCTCTCTGGTTGCTCTCTCGATCGGGTATCGATAGGGCAAGCTTGCCTTAGTCGAGTCGCGCAGATCACATTCCAATGCGACATCTGATGGGTTCTTCGGTGGTTGGTGTGCGTGGAGGCGGCAATGCTTGTGCGGCGCTCCAAGCTCTGCTCAAATGCGGCCATGGCAAATTGCTTTCGGTGCGGACAACACATTGATTCGCATCGGCATCTGCGCCGGCGCGTGAAGACAGGCGAATGGGTGCGCCATCGCCATCCCAATAAGCGTGTCTCGATTTCCCAAACGCACTACGGCATGCGGGTCGTTTGTCCGTGGTGCGCGAAGGCACTTGATCGCACCGAAGCGCGCCGGGAACTGGCCATCTGGATTGAACTCGCTGCGGCCCTGATCCTACTCCTCGCACTGTTGACGCTCGGCTAGATACGTTCCCTTTGCGCATCAAGTGCAGATACAGTCTTTCGTTTGAAGAAGCTCAGAGAAGCCGTTAGCGTGCCTCCGAGGGGTTGAGCGCACAGGCGTTTAGCCCCCATCCACTTGGAGGTTTGAAAACATGATCGACTCCCCTCAAGGAGTTGCGGCCACTCCCGCAGTGTCCATCCAGTCCCGCCTTCGCATTAACTTCGCGGACGATGCGCCGAAGCGAACCGCTCCCTTCGATGCTGAGCCCGGCTATTACCGTCCCGCAGGGCTCTGGCTCTATGGCAATGCCAAATTGCTCTGGGCACGGCTCGTGCATATTCCCGAAGCCGCTGGGCCAAATAGCCATCGGCCGAAGGAACTTGAAGCCATTGCAAGCCAAGCCGAAGCCCATGTGCTGAACGGACGGGTTCTCGTCTGCGGCATCCACAATGCCGCCCACCAACGGGCGGCGGTTGTGCCTCTTAGGTGGGGTTCGCCGCGGATCGTGGTCTTTTCCGGTGGCTTCCGGTACCACTTAGGAAAAGAGCTCAATGCCGAAGCATTCCGCGCGGCCCGGCTCTGGCGCTATTGTTGGGATCCTCAGACCGATCTGGCGATCTCCCGCAGGGCACCTGAGAAGCTCCCCACCTTTGCCTCGCACAACCGGACGGTAGATCGCATGATCGCGCTCCTGGCGAAGGGCGAGTGGCCCGGCCTCAACTCGCCGCTCGATTCTCTCACGGCCCCTCTGGAGTGTTGGGAGAAGGACTCATGAATGCCTCGGTCTATGATCTCGTTACTGAGCGCATCGTTGAGGCCCTCGAGCGGGGAGTGATTCCCTGGCGCCGGCCATGGAGTGAGTCACCCGAGCCGGTAAATGCGGTGAGCAAACGTCCCTATCGAGGGGTGAACATTTTGCTCTTGGGGCTCTCCGATTTCCGGGATCATCGTTGGCTCACCTATAAGCAAGCGAAGGATCTCGGGGGATACGTGAAGCGAGGCGAACGATCGTCAGTGGTCGTGTTCTGGAAGGGATCGGAAATACAAGATGCTCGCCAGGAAGAAGGAGAGGCTCCAAGGCGGTCACCGCCCATTCTTCGCTACTACCATGTGTTCAATGTCGAGCAGTGTCAGGACGTGGGACTGTCGAATGAATGCAACGTGTCTAGTGAGCAGGCGCGTATCGAGCAGGCGGAGGAGCTGGTGCGAGCGATGCCCTGTCCACCAGCAATTCAGGAGCGCGGTGACAGCGCTTGGTATCGACCAAGCGACGATCTGATACAGGTGCCCCCTCTGGACGCGTTCACCTCGGCCGACTCCTATTACGCAACGCTCTTTCATGAACTGGGACACGCCACCGGACACGTGAAGCGATTGAACCGCTTCGGCGTCATGCGGAAACCGCTCTATGCCTCTGCGGAATACAGTCGGGAGGAGTTGGTGGCCGAACTCACCTCCGCATTCTGTTGCGCCTCGCTTGGATTGGACAACTCTCTTGCGGAGAACTCAGCTTCCTACATTAATGGCTGGCTTGCAGTCTTGGAGGATGACCACCGGAATCTCGTGGCAGCAGCAGGGCTTGCACAACGGGCAACGAACTATATTCGGGGACTTACAAGTCCGGTTGCTGAAGCGTTGGGGAGCCTCTTTCAATGATCATCACGGTGGCCTTCGATTCCGGGGGCCACTATTTCTTTGTTCGTCTCAGTTGATTCC
>JAXDKF010000337.1:0-2994 GCA_034667265.1 Fimbriimonadaceae bacterium | reverse complement strand
AGCTCGTTGGTGATCGTCGAGAAGTCGTGAGTGAATCCGCCTGCCGGGTCATATAGCGAGAGCACGTTGTTCTCGGGATCGTACTTACCGATTCCCAAGGGCTTCATCTGCTTTGATCCGCCCCAGGTTCCGATGGCAGTGACGTCGTTGCCTTTCACTTCCAAGTGGTCCAGGCGCTCCAGCGTCCCAAGGTTTCGCTCGGGGTTTCGATAGTGCGCCTTGAGCGTGCCGTCTTCGGCCTTCTTCACGACGAGAAACATCGTGAACGTGTCCTCCAGCGGCTTGATGTCTCCACTCCAGGCGCCGGCCTGTTTTGTGAGAGTGACAGGCGAAGCCAACGACCATCCAAACATCAGACCGCCGGACTGCATCCAATGGCCCTCGATCTTGTTGCCGACCATGTGCCCCCGGAAGCTCCCTCCGGGTAGCTCAAATCGGATGTCCGAGTCGGTCGGCGTGAAGTCCGCCGTTCGTCCGCCGATCTGCGCTTCCCAATGGTCTCGTCCCGGGACAAGGCGAAGCGTCCCGCGAAGCACGGGGCCGGTGTTGCGACGGGCTACCCACTGGCCTTCTAGGTTGGGCTCAGAGGGGGTCTGTTTCGGCACGAACAACGAAAGGCATACTGCGGCGCAAAGCATCAAAATCTCACTCTCCGTGCAATTGTATACTGTATACAGTTCAGAAACAGTTCCCAATGCGCTCGCCAAAAAGATTGTCCGCCCGCCGGTAAACTGGCAGCCGATGGATCACACGGCCGCCCAGGCTGCAGCGACAGGAAGTTACAGCGGCGAATACATCGCCCTCCTGATGCTCATCGGACTTGCCGCTTTTATCTGCGCGGCGATGGTGAGCCTCAGCTACATCCTTGGGCCCAAGAAGCTCACTCCCTACAAGCAATCGCCGTACGAGTGCGGCGTGGCTCCGTTGGGCGATGCGAAAGAGCGCTTCCCTATCAAGTTCTATCTCGTCGCGATCGTCTTCATCCTCTTCGATATCGAAGTCGTGTTCCTCTGGGGATGGTTCACCGCCTATCAGAAGTTCGGGCCCGCGTTCATCGCCTTCAGCTTCTGGGAGTTCCTCATCTATATGGTCACGTTCATCGTGGGCTATGCCTATGTGATCCGCGTGGGCGCCATCGATTGGGACGAGACTACGAGCCTCGAGCCGGGCAAGCTCGGCTACACCGCGGGAGAGAAGGCCGCCGTCATCACTCCCCTGGAGCACAGCACGGCCGGCGTTGGCGGAGGCGTTAAGTAATGCCCGCGCCGATGGTCGCGAACGAGCGCATGGAGGTCGTGCGCGTGCGCGAACGGCTGCCCAAGGCGTTCATTAAGTCGAAGGAGTTCCGCGAAGAGACGTTCATCTGCGTCAAGCGCGAGATGATCCGCGAGGTCATCCAGCTCCTGAAGGACGATCCGGATCTGCAGTACGACTACTTCGTGGAGTGCCTCGGGGTGGACTACAGCCGCTGGGAGCACGATCGCGACCTCGACGAGCGGTTCGAAGTCGTTTACAACCTCTATTCGCTGAAGCATTCCTCGCGGATCTTTGTCAAGATCGGGGTGAACGATGGCCAGAAGGTGCCGACTCTGAAGCATGTCTTCCTCGGCGCCGAATATCCGGAGAAAGAGATCGCCGACCTTTACGGCGTTCTGTTTGAAGGGAACGAGCTGCCTGCGGGCGAGCGGTTCCTCTTGGCCGACGACTGGCTTGGGTTTCCATTGCGCAAGGAGTATCCGCTGGGCGGCGAGGACGTCCTGTTCGCGCAGGGCGAGTACGGCCCCGCCGTCGAGGACGTCTCGATGCCGCACGCGGGCGAGAGCTTCGAGGGCAAGACCGGAAGCGAAGACGTCAGCGGGCGCTAAATCCGTGGCTCCCATGCCTCAGGAGCCGCATGACCACTCGCTCGGGATACCTCCGATCCGGCTCCTGAGGCTAAGATTTCGGACCTTTAAGCCTCAGGAGCTCAGCGTGAAGCTAGAGGAAATCTGCAGTAGGCGGCTCCTGAGGCATGGGGTTCCGGCCCAGGGCCGCTCACGCGCGGAGCATCGCCCGGATCTCCGGCAATACAGCTTGCGCCCAGATCTCATAGCCGGCCGCGTTTGGGTGGAGCAGATCGGGCAACATCGTAGACCTCAACGTCCCGTCCGGGTGCGTGAACACACCACCGAGATCCATGAAACGAACGCGCTTCCCGTCGGCCACTCCCTTGAACAGGGCCGTTGCTTCCACTGTCTTTCGCCGACCCGGATCGTCCGGCGTCATGCCCCGGGGAAAGATGCCGAGCAACAGCACCTTCGACTTGGGCAGTTTCTCGGTCAGGGTCTTCACGATGGTGCGCACGCCCTCCGCCGTCTCGTCAGGCGTTGCGCCCTGGCCGATGTTGTTGGTCCCGATCATCACGACCACCACCTTGGGATGCATGGAGATCAGCTCGCCGTGGTCGAGCCGCCACAGCACGTGCTCGGTCCTATCTCCCCCAAAGCCGAAGTTCGCCGCCTTCAACGGCGCGATCTGCGTGTCCCACACGTGCTCGCCGTCGTACTCCCAGTTCTGGGTTATGGAGTCGCCGAGGAAAGCCACGTCCGCCCTCCCGTACGTGCTCATGCGGACGCAGTGGTCGTGGCGGCGCTGCCACCATTGCTCGTCCAGGCGGTCGTGAGGGATCGCGGCGGGGTTGCCGAATGGGTACATCACCCACGCGAACGCAACCGTGGGATAAACCATGCGCCGCCAGTACCTTTTTGGCGCAGGTCTGAAGCTCATCAAGGTGGAGACGAAAGGGCTACTGCCGCTCGGAGCGGGTCATTTTCGCGAGTTGTCCACATCTTTTGCAGGCTGCTCCCAGACCCCGCCCCGAAAGGTATTCTCGAAGCTGAGCCCCATGCCTGAACAGACCTTCATGCCGTCCACCGAGACCGTGTTCCAGCGGACCGGCGAAAACACGATGATCGTGAATATGGGGCCGCAGCACCCCTCCACGCACGGCGTGCT
>JAXDKF010000336.1:0-3619 GCA_034667265.1 Fimbriimonadaceae bacterium | reverse complement strand
GCGCCGGCGCCGATCCCAGCCTCATCAACCAGCGCATTGGCCAGTGCTACGAGCGGTTAGGCAGGACCTCGGACGCCAAGGAAGCCTACTCGCGAGCCATTACTGCCCTGGAGACGGCCATCGCCGGCGGTCGCGGCAACAAAGAGCGGCTGCTTGCCGCGCTCGATTCTTCCAAGCAGGCGTTGAAAAACCTCCAAGGCGGCTAGTCGCTTATGAAGAGTTGGAGGCTCACCCTTTCTTTCGCGCTGTTTACGGCCGCTTGTGTCTGCGCCGCGGTCCCCAAGGTCCTCATCGTGCAAAGCACGGGCACAACGGCAGCCGACAACGTCCAACTCGCTGATTCTCTCGCGCAGGCAATCGAGGAGGACGGGAGGCTCGATCCGATTGTTTGGAGTGTCACCGACCCCTACTTCAGGGCAGCCGTCCTCGACGGGCGAGTGAAGCAAGCGCCCGAAAAGCCCAGTCTCGAGCAAGTCCAAGATGCCGCAAAGGCCCTGGCCTGCGAGTACGTCATCAACCTCAAGGTCCTGCTCAAGGAAACGGCCTTAACTGGCAACATCCAGCTTCTGAAAGGTGGGTCGGTGGTGTGGAAAGACGACCAGACGATGGATCCCGGCCGAGCAAGCGTTAACGACCTCGATAACGCGGTGCGATCCGTAGCCAGAACCTGGATTTTCAAGATGGGCGCCGGTCCGCTGCGGTCTTTGGCCGTCGTGCCCAAGCCGCCGGAAGCCCCGGTCGTAGCTCCCGGCAAGACGCCGGACGTGGTGTTGCCGACGCAAACCGAAATTGCCCCGGATTCTTCAAAGGTTCTGGCCGAGTACCAGCGCCTCTACAGTGCCAAGCAAGTCGCCAAAGCCACGAATCTTCTGCGAGAGGCGATCGATTCCATGCCGCTCGATGCAAAGCTCCGCGTGGCTTTTGTTCAGCATTTGAATAGCATCGGCCGCCACGACGAAGCTGCGGCCGAAGCCCAGAGAGCGCTAGTCCTGCTCCCCGAGAGTCCGGAGCTGAGGGCGCTCGCCGCTCGAACCTATATCAATTCAGGACAGAGCGACCTTGCTGAGGCGCAGCTCAACGAAGCCCTCGCCCGAAATCCCGACGATCCGCTGACCCGCACGATGGTCGCGGACTTGAATCTGCGGGCCCTCAAGCCCCGGGCCGCGATCGAGCACATAGACGCCGCGTTCAAGAAGACGCCCACAAAGGACCTGGCCTACCGGCGCGCCACCGCAAATGCGCTACTCGGCAACGGAGCCGCCGTCGAGGCCGATCTCGCGCAGGCCGCCAAGCTTGAGAGCACCAGCGAAATCGAGACCTACAGGCTCTGCATGCACGTGGTCGATAACGGCCTGGACAAGCGGATGGGCGACCTCCGCTCCCTGTTTCAACGCGCAACCGTCAAGCGCCAGGATCCCGAGGTCGCGCAGCTTCTCGACTCCCAGATCTCTTTGCTTCAAACGCACCAAAAGCTCCTTCAAGGCTGGCCCGCCCCTGGGATTCACAAGAATTCTCACGGAAAGCGGCTTTTGGCACTAAATTTGCTAGCTCAGTCCCTCAGTGGCTTGAAAGCCTTTCTGTCAGATGGCAATGAGGACACCCTCTCAGACTCAAGCATCGACTTAGGCGAGACAATCAAGCAATTTGGGTTAGCAAAACAAGCCCTATCTATGGAAGAAGGGAGCATAGCTGAGCATGGAAGCATTACCGTACATCCTGATTATTAGCGGCGCTTTGATGGCGCTGTTCGTGGCGTGGATCGTCACCACACACCTCTGGCAAATCCTCGTGTGGAAGCTGTTTCCGAAGCGTCTTGTGGTGCCTCCTTTCGGTGCATCGGTCAAGATCCGCATGCTCAACGTCTTCTACGAGTCAAGATTCCTAGGAGCCGTACCGCAGGGTTGGGCTATTGAGAGCCTAGCGGATGCCATCCCTTCTCCCCGCCTCTGCGAGCCAGCACTCGTAGAGATCGCTTGCGAAAAGGGTGTTATTCGCTTCCGGGCGCAGCTCGTGGAGCACCTTGGCCAGCAAAACGCCACCATCATGACCACGCCGGTCGATACTGCGCTCGCCGACCGCCGCGCACAGCGACGAGTGAAGCTCGAAGAGCGGCCCACGGTTTACATCGAGGGTGAGCGGGCCATGATCCATGATCTCGGCGCCGGCGGCGCCCGCCTTTCCACCAACCAGATCGTCCGCCGAGGCGAACGTGTTCGGCTGGATGTGCCCGGTAGCGACCAGCCCGTCCTTGGCCATGTTTTGGAGGTCGTGCCGAACGGCACCCGCGGCTACTCCCTCGATTTGAGGATCATTTTCGAGCAGCCGATCAAGCTGAACGACCTTAAAAAGAAACTCGCCCCCGCGAGGTAGCGGGGGCGCTTGGGTAAACCCGACTTGCGTCGGCCTCACCCGAGAGGGAAGGAGGATATGCGTCAACTTTAATGACGCAATCCACTAAAAAACCGTTCCTACAATGCTTGCTGGGATTTGGCGATCGGGCCCTTGACGCTTGAGGCGTTGGGTGCCCAGAACGGCTGCCCCCCAGTCCGCGCCTCGGCGTTTTCCGCGCCTCCGCGCGAAGCCCCGAGCCCAAGCCCAGAGCCCCGAGCCCAAAGCCTCTCGCCTCTCACGCCAACGTTAAATAAAACGTCGCTCCTCGGCCAAGCTCGCTTTCAGCCCACACCTTGCCGCCGTGCCGCTCCACGATCCGGCGAACGTTCGCCAGCCCGATGCCCGTTCCCGGGTACTGAGAGTCCAGAACAAGCCGCTCGAAGGGCATGAAGAGCTTGTGCGCGTACTGCATGTCGAACCCGATGCCTTGATCGCGCACAAAGAATGGCCCGTCTTCCAACTTCCCGACTTCCACGGGCCGCTGCGCATCGGAGAACTTGATCGCGTTGTCGAGCAGGTTCTGGAGCGCAAGCCTGATCAGCTTGGGATCGGCTTCCGCCGACATTTCCGGCTGGATCTTGCAATCCACCGGCGAACCGAGCTCAGTCACGATCTCCGCTGCCAGGGCGGAAACGTCCAAACGCTGCCGCGAGATCTCCTGCCTGCTGATGCGCGAGAGCCTAAGCAGGTCGTCGATCAAGTCGCCCATCTTCTTAGCCGCTCGTGCCTGGCGCTCGAGCTGATCCTGGGCCTCGATCGGCAAGATTTGGCCGAAATCCTCCTTCAGGATCATGCTCGTCGACATGATCGCCCTCAGAGGCCCCCGCAGATCGTGCGAGACGGTATAGGTGAAGCCCTCCATCTCCCGATTGGCCTCTTCGAGTTGCTCAGTCCTTTCTCGGACCCTCTCCTCGAGCTCCGCTTCGGCGCGCTTCTGATCGGCGATGTCGACCGTTAGACCAATCCAGCGGACACTGCCGTCGTCCGGCCCTGTGTCCGGATGCGCTCTGCTCAAGACCCAGCGGTAGCTGCCGTCTATCCCACGGACGCGATGCTGGCAACGCAATTCGGTCTTGGTCCTCGTAGCCTCATCCCACGCCGTCATCAACCGAGGCAGATCATCCGGATGGATCATCTCCTGCCAGGCTGAGCTCTTAGCCTCTTCCATGGTCATTCCGAACAAGCGTAGCCATCGGCCGTTAACGTATTGGAGTACACGGCGCGCATC
>JAXDKF010000335.1:0-4194 GCA_034667265.1 Fimbriimonadaceae bacterium | reverse complement strand
TAGAAAAGCAGCGGGCCGAGCCCAAACCGCCTGACGAGAACCACGTCTAGTCTTGCGGAATCTACAGCCATCCTGTGACACCCGCCGGCCCGAACGCGTTATTACTGCTCGTGAAAATCGTTTCTTGGCTGTTGCTCTCGGTCCTTGCATGCGCGGCGTGTAACAGAGCCCCGCTTGTAACTCTGCATGCCGCTTCTCCGCCGAAGCTCGAGGAAGGATGGACGCAGCTCGAATCCGCGGACGGAAGGGTCTCGATCGCAATTCCCGGCTCGTTTCATAGCGCCCTTGATCGGCCGAAGGCGCAGAGCTTCCCGACAAGCGCGGATCAACCGCCTCCTGCACCCGCCCCAGATGCCCAAGGCAACCTGGCTCAGCCCGAGCAGAACCCAAACCCGGAGGCGAAGGAAGCGGTCGATCGCTTCGTGAATGCGCTGAATACGGTGTCGTCCTCGATCGAAGAGCGGCAGCGCAAGGAGGTCCTCGATGAAATGGCTCAGAAAGGCTACGTCATCTGGGCGTGGGAGACCGGCAATCCGACCGTCACCGAGGCCCGCACCGCAATTTCAGTGAAGCTCACCAAGGACGTGGGCGGCATGTCACTCCAGGGGGCCGCCACAAAAGCCAAAGAGAAGATGCCCGGCGACGTGACCGTCGAGAAGGTGAGCCTTCCGATAGGAGACGCGATGCTCGTCAAGAGCAAGACCATCAACGGGATCGGCGATGAGCTGTTCGACGCCCGTTACGTGCTGCTCGATGGCGGCGACGAGTACATCGTGCGGTTTGTGACGTCCAACGGCTCGGGCCGCATCGAGCCCATCATCGATCCGGTGATGCAGACATTTCGGGTGAAGCCGAAGACGCCTTGACCTCGTGGCCGATCGGGTGTAGCAGCGCCCTCTGGGCGATGAATGGGACAGCCAACCAATTCTTGCGAAGAACGTTGGGCGGGTTTCTAAGGCTAAGTCATCGCCCAGAGGGCGATGCTACGAGCCGCCCTGCAGTCGCTTCTCAAGCTCTTCGAGCTGACGCTCGGCCTCCGACTTCACACCAGGGTCCGCAGTGCCTGGTCCGGCCGGGACGTCCGTGGTCTGCCCGTTCGGGCTGGGGGCGACAGACACGGTCTGGGTCAGCGGCTCGGCGGTAGCGGTCGCAGGCTTCATGCCGAGGCGCTGCTCGAGCTTGTCCAGCTCGGCTTCGGCCTCGTAGTCCTTGGCCTTGTCCTCCATCTGCATGATCTTGCCGGAAAGAGACTCGCCGTGCATCTCTTGTCGGGCCGAGGCCTCGCTCTGCGCCATGCGGATCTTCTCCGCGGCGGCTCCGAAAGATTCAAATTGGTTCTCGAAGGTAAGCCCGTCAAGGGCCTTGGCGATCGAATTCTGGATCTGGGCGTTCTTCCACTGAGCCTTCATGGCGAGGGCTTCGGCGGTCTTCTTGCGGACCTCCTCTTCCTGGCGCTTGATGGCGATCTTGACCTGCTCGACCGACGCGGCGGCCTGCTCGTAGCTGCCCTGAAGCTGCCCGATGATCGAGTCGTTATTGATCTTCTCGCGCATGAACGCGGACGCGAGGTCCCGGTTGCCCTGCTTCAGGGCCATGGTTGCCTGCGCTTCGAGCTGGGACGCCTTGGCCCGATGGTCCTCCAGCATCTGCTGAAGGCGGTTCTTTTGCGTGATAGCCTGGACGGCCTTCTCACGGTTGGCGATCAGCCCGGCCTGCATGTCGCGGCGAGCCTGATCGAGCATGATGTCAGGGTCCTCGACCTTGTCCATCGCACGGTTGAAGAGGCCTTTAAGCCAGTTAAAGAATCGTCGCATAGTGAATTGGGCAGCCGCCTGAGTCTGCCGCTATTATACGCGCGAGGCTCGAAACGGGGTTCAAAACGTCTTTGCCGTAGGACCCTTGGTCTTCGCCCGTCCGATTTATAATCAAGAAACCGGCTGTACGGGCCGGTTGCTAGAGAAACTATGCTGACTTCCTTGGCCGCCCTTTTCGTCCTTGCTTCGACTGCGCCCGCCCAAGATACGGGCAAGATCGCTTTTGTATCCGACCGCGACGGCAACACGGAGATCTACTCGATGAATCCGGACGGCTCCGATCAGAAGCGGCTCACGTTCAACGGGTCCCAGGACACGCAGCCATGCTGGAGCCCTGACGGAACGAGGATCGCGTGGGCCAGCAATCGCACGGGGGATTGGGACGTCTGGGTGATGGACGCCGACGGCACGGGTCAGCGCAACCTGACCGCAAACAAAGACCGCCAAGAGACCGCGCCCACTTGGTCGGACGACCCGAACGTGGTCTGCTTCGTCTCGAACAAGCGCTTTTATCTGATTCGCCCGGAAGGGGAAGACATGTCGCAAATGTTCGATTACCCCTTGATCGATGGCGCGTTGCCCGTGGTGACGGCGAGCGGCCTGAGATTCGCGTTTCGCGGCGCGGACGGGACGCTTCGGCTCAAACAGGGATTCGACGACAACAGGGTTGTCAAGCTAACGTACGGGTCTCAGGGCGTGCCCAAGCAAATATACAATGCGAGCTGGAGCACCGACGCTGCCGACATCGCGTTCGATTCAGGCGGCCCGACCGCGAAGATCTATATCGCCGGTATCGAGGACGCGACTTGCGACGAAGTCATATTCGAGGGCAATGGCTCTGATCCTTGTTTTGCCAAGACCGACGACTCGATCGTGTTCACCGCGCCGGTGGGCGAAGGGAAAGGATCGGACATCTGCATCGTCGACATCGATGCCGTCCATAAGACCAAGGGCGTTCCGAAGGCTACGAACCTCACCCACACAGCCGGCAACGACACGCAGGCTACTTATTGGGAGCCCAAAGTCGAGCCGGCAACGCGCTAGTCCAACTTCTTGGGATAGAGCCAGGGACTGAATATCCAGGACCTGTAGCGGATCGGGCTACGGACATCCAATTCGTCTTTGGCGAGCCGGAGCTTCGCCGTGACTTTCTGAACGTTGCTCGAATCGTCGCTCCATAGGGCCACCGCTTCAAGGATCAAGTCCGCCGCAGCCTGAAGGGATTTGCCGCCCTCGAGCCTGTAGATCCGTCGAAGTTGCTCGCTGCACTGCCGGAGGTAATCGCGATATTTCTCAACGTACCGCCGAGCGTCTCCGCTAATGCCGGGCTCGCTGTTTCCTTTGAGGTTGGCAATCATGGGCAGCATGCGGCAGGCGCCCTTTAACCCGCCATAGGCGTAGTTGTAGGCCTTCTGGATCTTCGGTTCGACCATTGCTTACGTTGTAGCATCGGATACAGCGGCCAAGCTCTCCGCTTCCTTCTTGAGCTCCTGAGCCCGCCGCTCGATTAGCCGCCGCATATAAGCGCCAAGGAAGAGCCGCTCCGCCAACCAACCTAGCGGGCCAAGAGGCGCGGCCATCTCGATGGAGTCCGTCATCCGCGTCTGGGAGCCGGCCGCCTCAAATGCATGACTGTGGCGCAGCGACTTGAACGCGCCGCGCACCATCTGATCCGTGAACGAGTGAGGCGGGTTGAACTCGACGATCCTCGAAGTCAACCGCTGGCTCACCCAAAAATGCCTCGCCTCGAATGTGACCTCGTCCCCGAGCTCCAGCTGGCCCGTGCTTTTGCCCGCCACGACCCGCTCAGCGGTGTGAGCCAGGCTGCGCGTGTGGGCCTCCATATCTCGCGCAAGGTTGAAACAGAGCTCGATAGGCGCCGAGATGAGTACTTGAACCTCCAGCCGTATCATTACAGCTTCGGTATACTCCCGAACCACTTTCCTCGCGCTGGAGGCGCTCGTTTTGCGGTCGCGTAGCTACCTTTTTCTTCTGCTAGTTTTCGGTCTTGCCGGGCTATCCGCCTGGCTATACACCGTCCGTCCCTACAACATGGGTCTGGACGTGCGCGGCGGCGTGCGCTTTGTCTACCAGATAGATAAGGCCGACCTGCGCGGAAAGACGACGGCCGAAGTCGCTCCAAAGATCCTTAAGGTTCTGCAGCACCGCGTCTCATCGGCGCTTGGAGTTGTGGAAGGAAACGTCTCTCAGAAGGGATACGATCAGTTCATCGTTGAGCTGCCGGGCTTCACGGACGAGAAAGCGGCGGCAAAGACCTTAGGCACGTCCGCCAGCATCAAATTCTATCATGCCAAGAACCTGGTCACCGAGCAGAACAGGTTCAGGCCATATACAGATATCTCGGGCCCGGATGACCCCA
>JAXDKF010000334.1:0-3784 GCA_034667265.1 Fimbriimonadaceae bacterium | reverse complement strand
CACCCCGCGGGGGCCTTGTAGCTCGGCCGCCGCATCGATGAGCGGGGCCTGACCGCCAAAGACGTTTTGGCCGAAGCATCTTTCAGCGCAATGGAAGCGCAACGGGCCGCTGCCGCCCCATCGTTAGCCGAGGCTCTGGACGACATCGAGCTTGTCGCGCGCGACCGCTATCCGGAGCTGTTGAAAAGGCTCGACCTTCCACCCGCGGCTCTCTTTTGCCGCGGAGATTGGGAGGTCACCCATGCGCCTACGGCGGCCATCGTCGGTACGAGGGGTGCCTCGGCTTACGGCAAGGCGGTGGCGATGAAATTTGCCGAGGCGCTTGCTCGCGCGGGGGTCACCATCGTCAGTGGCGGTGCTCTGGGCATCGACGCGGCCGCTCACAAGGGAGCGCTCGCGGTAGGTGGCAAGACGGTGGCGGTGCTTGCGGGGGGGGTGGACAAGGTCTATCCCGCTGTTCACGGCGGGCTTTTCCGCGCGATCCGTGAATCCGGGTGCTTGGTCAGCCAGTTCGCAGTCGGCGCGCGGCCAAACGCTTACAAGTTCCTCGTCCGGAACGGACTCATCGCCGCGCTGAGCCAGGTGACCATCCTCGTTGAGGCGCCCATGCGATCCGGAGCTCTACGCACGGCGCACGCGGCGAACGAGCTTGGGCGAGACGTGTTCGTTGTGCCCGCGAACATCGACAACTTGAATTTCGCAGGATCGCACGCCCTTGTCCGTGACGGCGCTACGCTGGTGGATCATCCCGATCAGGTCCTCGAGGCGATGGGACTTCGCGCGGTCCCTGAACGCAGGCAGCCCATCAATGCCAGCGGTCCCGCTCAGCTCATTCTCGATATCCTCACCACAGAGCCGCAAAGCGTGGAGAAAATTGTGGAACTCACCGGTCTCGATCCATCGAGCGTCCTTGCAGAGCTCACAATGCTGGAGGTGGAGGGCGGCGCGATGCGAGAAGATCGGGGGTACATCGCTCGAATATGAGCCGCGTCCTCGAAACGATCGGGCCCGACGGCTTCGGTAATTACGAGGTCCGCTGGCATCCCGAGGGCCCGGAGCTCACGCGGGTCAATAAGCACGCCCAGGGGATACTCCTTCCCGGATTCGTGGATGTGCACATTCACGGGGCATTCGGCATCGACTTCATGACGGCCAGCCAGAAGGACATGCTCGTGCTTTGCGACAAGCTGTCCGACAAGGGTTACGAAGCGTTCCTTCCGACAACTGTGACAGCGAGCGCAGATGCGGTGCGAACCGCTCTGAAGAGCCTCCCCAATCATCCGATGATCCTCGGCTTTCACTTGGAGGGGCCGTTCATCAGTCCGAAGCATCCCGGCGCCCAACCTCAGGAGAAGATCGCCGTCCCCCCTGAGGGTCACACCATGTGGGACGAGGTGCTTGAGCACCCCATGCTGCGGTACATCACGCTTGCACCCGAGATCCCGCGCGCCCTGGATCTCACAAGCCGGCTTATGCAGCGACGCGTGCTCGTGAGCATGGGTCACACGGACGCAACCTACGACGAAGCCCGAGTCGGCTACGAGTTTGGTGCGAGCGCCGTCACGCACACTTTCAATGCAATGCGGCCTTTCCATCATCGCGAAGTCGGCATCGTGGGTTACGCGCTCGGCAACGACACGCTGTTCACCGAGTTGATTTACGATCGAAAGCACGTCTCGAAAGAGGCGGCCCGATTTCTCTTCAAGTGCCGTCCACAAGACCGAATTGTTGCGGTGAGCGACAGCACGATGGCAAGTGGCATGCCGCCCGATCTGGAGATCGAGATGTGGGGTTTGAAGTGCGTCACCGGGCCGAAGGAAGTCCGATTGGAGGACGGCACGCTTGCGGGAAGCGCCATCACTTTGCTCGACGCTTTCCAGAACATCGCGGAGGATTTTGGTATCGAGGCAGCAATCATGGCCTGCTGCATGAATCCCCGTAAAGCGCTCGGCATTTCCGGTCCGCCTCGAGTGTACGTGGAGATGGATCCCGACTTCAGGATCGTGAAGCGATACGCCAACACGGCCTAGGTTTCGCCGGCGGCTTTCCGCAATCGATCCCACACGGCTTGCCATTCCAGGTCCACGGGCGGTGCTTCCACGAAGATTGCATCCAATCCCCTGCCGTCGAGCTCGGCAAGCGATTTGTATAACTCGCGCGCGTAATCTCTCGCGTTTATTGGCATAACGATCTGGCCGGGAGAGCCTTCGCCGAGCACCAATCCTGGCTGGTCTGGCTCCAGACGTCCGATGATGTGGACCCGAGCTCGGGGCGCGTAATGGCGGGGATACATGCCAGGCGCGCGTATGCCGTCGTCGTCACCCACGAGAACGGGCGTGCCGAGAACGGCCTCCAAAGCCTCTGGCGTGATCATGCCCAGGCGAAGCACGATGGGCCGTTCTGTCGAGAGGTCGACGATGGTGGACTCGATGCCCACCTCGCACGGGCCGCCGTCGAGGATCATAGCGAGCTTATCGGCCAATGCGGGTGCAATCATTTGGGCCGTGGTCGGTGAGACGCCCATGAAGAGGTTCGCGCTCGGCGCCGAAAGGGGCATGCCTGCAAGCTCGATCAATCTCTTCGCGACGGGATGCGCGGGCATCCGGACCGCGACGGTCGGCAGGTCCGCCGTGACCTCGTCCGGAACTATGGGTTGCTTGTTCAAAACCATGGTCAGGGGGCCCGGCCAGAACTTCTCCGCGAGTTGCCGTGCGGACTCCGGCACTTCTCGGGCGACTTCTCGCACCTGATCCATCGAGGCGACGTGCACGATGAGCGGGTTCTCTGAGGGACGGCCCTTTGCTTCGAACGTCGCCTTGACTGCTGCCAAGTCGAGCGCGTTAGCGGCCACGCCATAGACGGTCTCGGTCGGCATCCCGATCAGCTCGCCATTCCTCAACTTGGCGGCGGCAGCGCCGATCGTGTCTTCGTTCGCAGGAACGATCATGACTGGACTGACTGGCGCATGACGTCGAGCGGCGCGGCGGTTCCCAGCCACCACTCGAAGGATCGGGCACCCTGCGCGACGAGCAAATCCAGACCGTCCATGACCTTGTGTCCCGCGAGACCGGCCTGCAGAAGGAATGGCGTGAGCTCCTGTCCGTAAGCGAGGTCATAGGCGATGCATCGCTTTTGCGCGCGCGCCCATTGCACGGGTACGGACTCGCCGGCCAGCGATGCGGACGTTGTGTTCAGAACCATGGAAACTCCGTCGGGATTCGGCTCCTTGATGACCTCCGCCTTTAGGTCGAGATCCTTGACCATCTTCTTGGCTCGATCCGGCGTCCGGTTGTAGATCTTAAGCCGATGGCCCGCGTCTTCAAGCGCCGCGGTCAGAGCGCGGGCCGATCCTCCAGCGCCGAGAACCAGGATGGTCGCGGGCGGCCAGATGCCGAGAGCAGGCAAGGTGTCCAAGAAGCCAGGGACGTCCGTGTTAGTCGCGGAGCCATCTAGAAGATTGAGCGTGTTCGCGGATCCCACGCGAGCCACGAACGGCTCCGGCTCGGTGGCCCACTTCGCTCCCGCTTCCTTAAGAGGCGTGGTGAGGTTTGCGCCACGGTAGCCGAGTTTCTTCAGATGCTCGAGAGCTTCACGAAACTCCTTGAGCGGCACCCTGATCGCGAAGTACTTGTGCGTGAGTCCCAAGGAATCGAAGGCGGCGCGGTGCATCTTGGGCGATAGGGAGTGTGCGATGGGATCTCCCAGCACTGCGAAATCGCCTTGCGGAGCATCGCGCCATTCCCAAGATCTGATCACGAGCTAGGCACTGCCCTTCGGGACCTTC
>JAXDKF010000333.1:0-2805 GCA_034667265.1 Fimbriimonadaceae bacterium | reverse complement strand
GAGACCGGGAGGTCCTCAAGCGCGAGGAGCTCGTCGAGGCGTTCACCATGGACGGTCTGCAGCCGTCGTCGGGAGTCTTCGACGTCGAGAAGTTCCAATGGATGAACGGGGTTTACATTCGCGAGACGCCCACGGCCGACCTCATCCACAAGCTCAGGCAGTTCGTGAAGGACCGCGTCGTTCTGGACTATTGGGAAGCTCCCGCCGAGGAGGGCGCGCCTGTAAAGCCCGACATGCTGCCTCAGCTTGGTATGTTGCAGATCGCGTTCGAGCGCGATCCTGAGTACGCCGGAAAGGCCGTCGCGTTGGAGCAGGAGCGCGTGCAAACACTGCCGGAATTCGGACCTGCCACCGCTTTCTTCTTTGAGGACGAACCGCCCATGGATCAGAAGGCAGTCGCCAAGTGGTTCGGCCAACCTCACGTCTCGGATCTGTTCGACTACTTGATCGAACGCCTAAACGAGCCAAGAGCGAGCCTGCCGGGTCTTTCTGCATCCACAGGCGCAAGCGTCGAGTGGTGTGAAACGCTCATCCGGCACTATGCGACCGAGAAAGGCTTCGACAAGCTCGGGCCGGTTGTGCATCCAGTGCGGGTGGCCCTGACCGGCAAGACAGTCGGCCCGGGACTCTTCGAGCTGATGAGCGTTCTGGGACCAGAACGGATGCTCACGCGCCTGCAGCGTGCTCGGGCGCTGGTCCGATAAACGGTGCCTGGTAGCCTCGTCTCGTGGCTCGAATAGGATTCATTGGCCTGGGGACGATGGGCGCCCCAATGGCGGGGCACCTGCTGGAGTCAGGCGCGGATCTCACGGTCTGGAATCGAACTCCCGGCAAGGCAGACGCCTTGGCGGCAAAGGGAGCGAAGCTGGCGGATTCGCCAGAGCGCCTGGCCGAGCAAGTCGACATTGTCATCCTGTGTGTCAACCGCACCGAAGACGTCGAGGAAGTCTTGTCGGCAGCAACGCCTCACGCTGCTCCTGGCACACTATTCATCGACCATTCGACCATCGCGCCACCTGCCGCCAAGCGGATCGAGGAGGATCTTCGCCGAGATGGATTCAGATTTGTGGATGCGCCCGTGACGGGCGGAAGCATGGGCGCGCAAAAGGGGCAGCTCACGATCTTCTTGGGGGGATCGGAAGAGGATTGCGCTGAGGCGATCGACATCGTAAAGCCCTACGCGAAGCGCGCAGAACGAGTAGGCGACCCAGGTGCGGGGCAGATGGCCAAGATGGCGAACCAGATCGCGGTCGCGGGCTCACTGATCGGGCTCTGCGAGTCCCTGAGCTTCGCGAGCAGAGCCGGGCTCGACATCGCGCAGATCAAAGACATGGTCGGTGGAGGAGCGGCGGGGAGCTGGGCGTTCGAGAACTACGGGCCGAAGATCCTCGCGCGAGATTGGTCGCCTGGCTTTTCAGTCAAGAACCAGCGGAAGGACTTCGGCTACTGCTTCGAAGCCGCCAACGAGATCAATGCCGCCATCCCCGCGACGAGGCTCGTCGACGAGCTTTTGAAGAGGCTGCAAGACGAAGGCCGCGGTGAACAAGCCACCGCGGCCCTATACGAAGTTTTGCAGCGCCGGAGCTCTTAGTTCGCGCCGACCTTCTTTGCGCCCTGGCTGAGGCTAGCGACCGCTTTGTCGATCACTTCGTCCTTCGTGCCGGGAAGCGGGATCTTCGGATCCTCGGCGACCACGTCGGGGGTGACGCCGTTGCCTTCTAGGCGCAGTCCCTTTCCAGTCACATAGTCCGTGATCGGATACAGAAGGGTGTAGCCCTCGGGCAATGGCACCATGAGGGCGACCAGCACCGCGCCGGCTGACTTCGTGCCGATGACGGGTGCGGCGAGGTTCTCCTTCAGTGCGGCGGCGGCGATTTCCGCGCCGCTGCCCGAGAAACCGTTCACCGCTACGGCCACATGGCCTTTGTAAACAGGAAGGTCGCTCATGGAGGATCGGACCTTGGAGTCCGACCAGGCTCCGATGGCCTTCAAGTCATCCGGATTGCCATGCTCTTCCTTGATGTAACGATCCACGAGCCGCTTGTTGATAAACGTTCCAATAGGCGTGCTCGGCGGCAGAAGGAGACCCAGGAAATGCTGCACGTTCATCACGACTCCGCCGGGATTGTCGCGGAGGTCGACGATCAAGTTCTTAGCCTTCGCGGCCTGCTTCATCAAGCTCTCTACGCGATCTGCATCGTACGACAAGTCAAATGTGTACACGTGGATGATGGCCGTGTCCTTGCCAACCCACTCGAGCTGCTCCGGACGAATGGTGGAGAACTTGCGCCGGGTCACTTTAACGGTTCGCACCTTGCTATCCGGACCCTTGACGGTGAGAACCACCGCTTGGCCTTCCTTGCCTTGCAAGTCGATTGGATCATGAACCGGCTTTCCGTCAGCCTCAGTTAGGAGATCGCCTGGCTTCAGCTTGGCTTCTTCGGCCGCCGACTTCGGCACAACCCGTATCACTAGCAACCCGTCTTCCTGGCGGTGAATACTCACGCCAAGGCCGACGGTAGCGCCCTCGAGCCGAGCCTTCGACTGGTCGGGCGTCTGCATCGAAATATGCGTGAGACCGAACGTAGAAAGCGCCTTGTTGACGGCGTCCTGAAAGGCTTCCTGAGTGTCCGCCTTGTCAAGGGCGTCCTTTTCGGCGCCGATCATTTGCGGCCACTTGGAAAAGTCCACGCCCGGCACGTAGGCGTACGTGGTGATGATCTTATTCATCTTCTCCAGCACCCGCTCCTTGACATCCTTCGTCACAGGCTCGGAAGCCACAGAAAACGGGGTAACCACCAAGAG
>JAXDKF010000332.1:0-5240 GCA_034667265.1 Fimbriimonadaceae bacterium | reverse complement strand
ATCGCTATTCGCCGGTCGAGACCAACATGCTCGCCGTCGCGATGACCGAAGGCACGGGGATCAACATGCACCCGTGGTTCGCGCAATGGATCGAAAAGCCGGGCCATCCGGTGATCGACTGGTCATGGTCGTGGGACGACGCGAAGAAGGAAGTCGCGATCCACGTGAAGCAGACGCAGGACACCTCGATTGGGACCCCGATCTACGACATTCCGGCACAAGTTGCATTCATCACTTCAGATGGGGCGATTGAGCGGCGAGCCATTCACCTGAACGCCGCCGATCAGGAATTCAGACTGCCCGCCAATGCAAAGCCCGGCACGGTAGTGCTCGATCCGGACCACGATTTTCTCCGCGAGATCAAAACCAATCCCTGGGCGGATGGTGAGCTTCCCCTTGTCGCACGCTACGATCCGAACTGCGTCGATCGCCAGTTCGCGTTCACGAAGATGCTGACCGGCACGCCATCGGATGCGGTTGTCAGACAGGCGGTGGCCACGCTGGAATCCGACAACGGAATTGAGCCGGCGATTCTGAACGTGACCGCTTTGGTCGATCTTAAGCGGCCGGACCTGAGGACCTTTTGGCAGTCCCAGCTCAAGCACGAGAACTTCCAACGGCGTGCGGCAGCCGTCGACGCTCTTGGCCATCTCCCGGTCGATGCCTCCGAAAATGAGCGACTGCGAGGACTGATCAACGACAAGGAGCCCTATCGCGTCGTTGCAGCGGCTATCAAGGCGCTTGGATTCCTGGACTACGCGGCGAGCGCCAAGCTAATCGAGGCGCAGGCGCGGACTTCCGATAATTCTCGGATCCGCGGTTCCGCCTTAACCGTGCTGGCGGAAAACAATTCACCTGTTGCCGCCGATCTGATCTTCGAATCTCTGGGCGAGATGCAGCCGGACGACGTCCAGCAGGCCGGCATCTCTGCCCTCGCCAAGCTCAAAGGCGATGATCCCCGTATCCTCCCCGCGCTCCGCGGAGCCCTGAACTCCGGCAACTTCGATCTGATCTTCCCCGCTATCTCTGCGGCCCGGGCGAGGAAGGAGAAGGCGCTCATTCCCGATCTGGAAGCGCTGAAGAAGCGCAACAGATTCCTTAGTGAGGACATCGATGCCGCGATCGCAGACATCAACAAGCCGTAACGTCGCAGGAGAGCATCGCCATGTGGCGATGCTCTCCTACGCGGCAACGCCTTTCTTGCCACTGATGATCTCATCGACCAAGCCATACGCCAGCGCCTCGTCCGACGACATCCAGTAGTCGCGGTCGAGGTCCTTGCGCACTTGCTCCGGCTCTTTGCCCGTGCCCTCCGCGATCAGACGAACGTACGTTTCGTTCATCTTGTTCATCTCTTCCAAGTAGATCCGGGCGTCCGCCATAGTGCCGCGATACCCGCCGCTGGTCTGGTGGATCATGATGCGCGCGTTGGGCATTGCGTACCGCTTCCCTTTCGTGCCCGCCACCAACAAAGCAGTGCCCATGGATGCTGCTAATCCAACGCACACGGTTGCAATCGGACACTTCACGTGGCGCATGACGTCGTAGATCGCCATGCCCGCGGTCACGCTCCCGCCGGGGCTGTTGATATACATGTCGATGTCCTTGTCGGGATCTTCCTTCTCCAGGAAGAGGATCTCGGCGATGATGAGATTCGCAAGCGGGTCGGTGATCTCGTCGCCGACGAACACGATGCGGTCTTTCAAGAGCCGCGAGTAGATGTCGTAAGCACGCTCGCCACGCGCGCTCTGCTCAACGACCATGGGTATCACCGATTGCCGAAATGCAGCATCTCCCTCCCGGGCGATGACTCTCCCGTCCGTCAGATGTAGCGCCTGCATCGTGAGCTTCACGCGACCACCCACACGGGGACCACGCTTCTCGAGTCCCGCCAACAGCGCGAGCAATCCGGGCAATCGGTGCCGCAACGCGTAACGCCAGTTGAAGTAGGCATCGATGGGGATGCATGTGACGGCCGGAGTCTCCACGTATCGATGCTCGAGCTGCACCCGCGTGCCACCGTCCCTTGGTTCCAGTCTCCATACCACCACCGACGGCTCGCCGGCCCCGCCATCGTCCCAGGTGTAGGCCAGGAGCTTGCCTTCTTCTACGTCGATCACCTTGCCTTTTACAGGCGTGCCGTCTGGCCGATCAAGTCGAAACCGGAAGCCAATGAGCGGCTTGAAGTCGGTCGGCATGAGCCAATGCCTAAGCGCTTCGGCATCGGTCAGCGCTTGCCACACACGCTCGGGTGGATGCGGATAGAACGCATCCAGCACGACTCTTTCTCTTTCCAATACAGATTCCTCCACTTCAGACTCCTTACTCTTCATTACTCGCAACGCTCCCGTCTAGATACTTGCCGAGATCGACAAGCTTCCCTGTCCAGAACTTTTCGTATTCGCCGACCCACTCAGCCACCGATTTGAGAGGCTCCGCGTTCAATCGATAGATCCTCTGGCGGCCCGACTTTCGCACCGATACCAGGCCGGCATCACGCAGAACGGCCAGATGCTGCGAAACCGCAGGTAGCGACATGTCGAACGACCCTGCAAGCTCCAGCACTGGCATCTCTTTCTGAGCCAGATGGGCCAGCATCGCCCGCCGCGCGGGCGCCGAAATCGCTGCGAACACCGCTTCTGTCCGGTCCACACCTCATTATACTTAAGACAAAGCTTAATTGTTCTGCGTCGGCGTTGAAATGAGCCACGCTCAACTCAATGGACTTGATCAAACAAATCAAGTAACCGATTGAGAGATGGCCTAGCTCTTCAACGAGACCCGGAACGGCTCGGCCTTGCGCGAACCGCCGAGGTCATAGACTTCGTAAACAAGGTCCTTGAGCACGGCCTTCTCGGGCACCTGAAACGTCAACGCGAAATCGACCGCGCTGCCGGGAAGCAGGTTGGCTCCTCGCGTCGGAATGTCCGTTGAGACGCCGTTCATCGGAGTAACGGTGTGCTCATCCATATCCGTGAGCCCTGTCAAGTTGCCCGCAGGAAGTCCGACCGGAAGCATCTCCTTGCTTGCATTCTTGATCCGGCAAACCACAACTACGAGATCTTGATTCTCCGGATACGGTGTGATTTCCTGATTGTCCCCACTGAAGCGATTCGTGTACTTCTTCCCCCTGATCACCTCGAGGACCTTGAATCTTGCAAAACCGTTGAACAGCTCATCGCCGACCTTTCCTTCGAGACCCTGCACCATGTTTGCGCCGCCGGCGGGGCTCAGCTCGATGCCGCGCCCGCTCTTGCTGATCGTCATGTTGAGCGCTTTTGCCACGTCCTTGACAGGAACGTAAGCGGTGCCCTTGACCTCGATGACTGAAGACGACGCCAAGGCGCCATTCAGATAGAGCTGGCCACCTGCCCGGTATGCGGCAAAAGCAAGCGACCCTAGAACGATAGCGAGCGACGGTAGCAGGAGGCGAGAGCGTGCCATGGCGACATTATCTCCCGTATTGCCGCATTGTGTAGGTTTCGGACTTGAACGTGTTCACAAAATAACGGTCGATTGTCCTCGTAATTATTCCTGCAATCGAGCCCTAAAGGTGTTATCATGGCTTCTGTTGGGGAGCGAGGCTATGTCCTGTCGTTTGTCGATACTTTTTGCATTCGTTTTTGCTGTGCCCGTCGTGGCATTGGGTGAGGATGCATCCAACTTTTCTGGCCTGAAGGATCAGGAGCTCAAACCATTGACTGGGGCGGTTCCATCCGAAGCCAAAGATATCAAGAGCATCAACCTCGCCGATATCTTGGCCGGACTGCGATCGAACCAGAAGAAGGATAAGAACCTCAAGATCAACAAGGTCACGGTCCTTGAGGATCGCCGGACTATGATGAGGGTCCGGATCGAATACGAAACGGCCAAGACACCACTAAAGCTGTCCGCTTGGACCATCGGCAAGAACGGCCATGCCGACGAGGACATCGTGTCCCCGCCGATCAGCCTCACGGAGCCCAGCGGTGAGATGGAGATCACGCTCGTGCATAAGGCGGTTGCTCCGGAACGAGCCTTGCCCTACGAGACCACCGCGCTCCAGTTCGGCGTGGGTTCCGGTTCCACCCTGGACACCCTTGTGGGTGGGGTGGGCAATGGCCCGGCATTCCTATGTGCAAAGAAGTGGCAGCCCAATCCAAATTTGGTCATCCTCAAGCCGTTTGGACTCGCGGCCACCAGTCCACCGAGTCCAGCTGGCGGCGCGTACACGGCGAAGCCAATACTCACGCCGTACATCCTCGAATCGGTCACCAAGACGAGCGCTTCGTTCACGTCCGTGCAATCTGTGATTGCCGCGGATGCAAGGCCATTTCAAGCGCATAGGATCTTCAAGTCGCGAGCGGTACTTGACCAGCCGTGGGTTTCAGGGCTGACTGTGGGAGGCGGGAGCGCCGCGCCCGCCGGGCCGGCCGCGCCGAAGGGCCCCGGAACGATGCTCGTGTTTTCTCCCAAAGACTTTCAGTCTTCGGCCGAACCCATGACTGACGACCTCCCGATCGTCTTCCAGGACGCCGAGCCCGCATCGGGCTACTACTATTACAAGCCGAACCGATTTGCGCTGAGCTGGGACAACGGCGGTTACTCCTTCAAGATGATCTATGGCGCGTCCGGAACGGAAGGCGCAGCTAAAGGCGTGACTCTTGCCGCCCGGCTGAAGGCGCCCCTTTCCGGCAACGACCTGGCCCTAATCAAGAAACTCATCGAAGAGAGCGGAAACAAGGTCGTTGCGCTTCGCCCATTCCCAATCGGCACGCCGCCGACTTACAACATCGTGGGCGCGCTGAAGAGCTACGGCATTACGCCGGAAAACGTTTTCATCACCGGCGCGAGCGAGCAGGGGGATGAGATGGAAGTTCGCATCGTAACCGATGCGCTCACCAAAGAAACCCTTCAAACGCTGATGTCGGAAGGCTTAGGCTTGGCGGGGGACGTTATTTTTGATTCCTCGAAGACCGGCGGCGGTGTGGATCCTGTTAAGGTCTCCATTCCCGCGCCCATGCGATTCGCCGACGTTCTCTCATTCGGCGGTCACCCGGTAACCAGAGGCGCCGACAACGCCGCGCCTTTCACAAACGACACACCGTATCCAGTGATGCTGGAATACGTGAACGTGCTCAAAATCAGCGGCACGGATCGGATCGTTTACAACTACAGCGCCGGGCCAATCGAGCTGATGCCCGGCGAGAAAGTCAACGTCGACCCGTCCGCTTTGCCCGCCTGGATGGACACGGACCCGT
>JAXDKF010000331.1:0-6157 GCA_034667265.1 Fimbriimonadaceae bacterium | reverse complement strand
CGAATCTTCGCTTCTCGCACACCAGCATGGATTCAGAGCTGCACAAGAACCGCGGATACCTATACGCGTATTCCACGCAGATGGGCAAGATCAACTTCTTCACGCGCGGCATGAGCACGCAGGACGCCGAACGCGGCAAAGGAGAAGAGCGCAACACCTCCATCAACTGGAACCAAGGGCCGCTCAATGCCTTTCTCGGCTACCGGCAGATCTCGCCCAACTTCTTCCCGCGCCTGGGCTTTGCTCCGGAGAGGAACTTCAAGGGCTTCATCGGAAGCGTCGGCTGGAACCCCGTTTTCAAGACGGGAAAGGTCGCCGAGCTCTTCCTAGGCACGTACGGCAACAAGTACGACCACTTCGACGGCGGTCCGTATCGCCGCGGCCAAGGCTTCGATGCAAATGTTTCGATGCGAGAAGGGACGCAGCTCAACCTCAATGCCGACTTCAGCCAGTTTGAGGGCGTGAACGACCACACGTATACCGTCGGCGTCCTGCGTCCTCGCAACGATCCGTACCGCTTCTGGAATCTGAACTACACCTTCGGAGAGATCGAGCACCACGACTATAAGAGCGTTGGGCTGGGAATGTCCTATCGGCCGACTCAGAAGCTGCAGCTCAATCTCAACACACAGTTCGTGGAGCATTTGGACAAGAACCACCAGGTCATCCTCAGCGGCAACTACGATCTCGGAAACGACAAGTCGATCAGCGGCCGAATCGTGCAGACGGACCGCGACACGAACGCGTACGTGGCGCTACGTCGCAGCGGCAACGCGGGCATGGAGTACTTCCTGATCCTCGGCGATCCCAACGCGCGCACCTTCCGCAGCAGCCTCGTGCTCAAGGTGAGCTATCCGCTACAGATGTTCTTGGGGAAGCACTAATGCAGGTATTGGGTGGTGAGGTGTTGGGTACTGGGGCCGGACCGCTCCACGACCAACGATGAACGATAAACGATCAACGCTGACGGATCTTGCGCAACTTACGCCTCCGGCTAGGTCCATGGACCCGGCCTATTATCATTTGGAGACCGAATCATATACATGTTGTTAGTGCGTCCCACTCTATTGATTTCTTGCTTGGCCCTGTCGGGCCTTTCTTTCGCTCAGACCCCTCCCACCACAGCGGATCCAGGCGCCAGCACGGTGGCCGGGTACGTGATGACGACGCCGCCGAAGATCGACGGAATCGTCGATGAAGCGGCCGAATGGAAGGACGTTCCGACCTTCGAAGGACTCGTCGATGCGGACACCGGCGCGGTGGTGGATCTCACCGGCAAATACTGGCTGGCGTACGACAGCAAGTTCATCTACTTCGCGGCCAAGCTGCCTGACAAGGATCCCAGCAAGATCAAGGCGACGGAATACCGCACCAACGTCAGCCTTTCGGGCAACGACGACGTCGCCCTCATCGTCGATCCGTTCGGGACTCTAAGCGAATTCAACGTCTTCCAAATCAATCCGAGAGGCGCGACGAATGCGCGTATCGCCGGCGGGCGAGCGGCAAAGCGCGAGTGGGTGGGCGAGATCCTCGCG
This sequence comes from Fimbriimonadaceae bacterium, assembly GCA_034667265.1. GTDB lineage: Bacteria > Armatimonadota > Fimbriimonadia > Fimbriimonadales > Fimbriimonadaceae > JANYLD01. Next base: position 4,622 of record JAXDKF010000331.1, on the reverse strand, counting down.
AAGGGCCGCATCACTCCCGAAGGCTGGGAGGCCGAGGTCCGGATCCCGTGGTCGATCATGCGCCTGCCCTCGTCAGGTCCGCACGACGTGAGGTTCAACGTCTACCGTTACAGCCCACGGTTCAACCGCGACATGTCTTGGCGTTACATCGGGGGCAGCAAGGTCGTAGACACGCCTCACTGGATCAATGTAACGATCCCGCCGGGACCACCTCGCACGCTCCGTATGCTGCCCTACAACTACACCGGCGTGGCGGAAAAGGACGGCTTCATCTCCAACACGGGTCTGGACCTGAAGACCTCGATCACAGACAGCTTGGATTTCGTGGGATCGATCAACCCCGACTTCCGGAACATCGAGAACCAAGTCCTCTCGCTGGACTTCAGCTACTTCGAACGGCTCAGCGGCGAGACCCGGCCCTTCTTCCTCGAGGGGAACGAGTATTTCCACACCTCCAACGACGCGCCCATCTTCATCAGCCAACGGATTGAGGGATTCGACGCCGGCGGCAAGATTTACGGCAAGCTAGGCAACAGCACGGACCTGGCCGTGCTGAACACGACGGACTTCGACCATCAGAACGCGTTCGTGTTCAACGCGCGCAATCAGGTCTCCACGCATAAGAGCTACCGATTGGCTTACTCGGGCCTCGATCGTCCCGGTATGCGCAACGATGCCTTCCATACCGACTTTCACAACGGCAATGGGCCGTGGGATTTCTTCTATCAGCTCGCCGGTACGTCAGACAGCGAATCGGGGCAAGGCGTGAGGCACAATCCCGGCATCACCTACAGCGAGCGTGGCGTGAACGGCGTCCTCGAGTTTTCCTCGGTCACTTCCAAGTTCCACCCGCGATTGGGCTTTGCACCGCAACGAGGCTTCCGCGGTTTCAGCGGATCGCTCGACATGACGCACCCGTTGCAGAAGGGGCAACTCCTTGAAGAGGGCTATTCGATCTTCGTGCGCAATTGGGACAAGTTCGCCGGCGACACCTATCTAGACAACCTCAGCGTGAGCAGCAGCCATACCTGGCGTAGCGGATACGACCTGGACATGGGCGTGGACCTAACGACCTTCGACAACTTTCACGACCACGTGAACTGGATCAGCCTGGAGCGCCCGAGGGGTGACGCCTACCGCCACTGGCAGGTCGACTACCAGTTCGGACGAGTGGAGGACAAGCCTTTCCATTCGACGGCTCTCTCATTGAATTACCGTCCCATGCAACCCCTGCAGTTCGTTGGGACCTGGCAGTTTCTGGATCACGATGGGAAGCACACGCAGACCATTTTTTCTGCCAACTACGACCTAGGCAGCGACCGCTCGATCAGCGGCCGCGCGGTGATGCGGGACAGCGATTGGAACGCATATGTGGCGTATCGCCGCAGCGGCAACACGGGCATGGAGTACTTCCTGATCTTTGGCGATCCAAACGCGCGGAAGTTTAGAAGCAGCTTGATCCTGAAGGTGACGTATCCGTTGCAGATGGTGTTGGGGAAGTAAGTTTTGGGTGTTAGGGTTTTAAGGTGTTGTGGTATTGAGGGCCGGACGGATTGGTTGTAGGATCGGTTCATGGCCCATCAGCCGATAGAAGAACTCGAAGTCTTCCGTTATTTCGAAAACGTCGCAGATTGGGCGTGGAAGGAAGTTGAAACGTGGAGCCACTTGGCTCAGAACACCATCGGCACCCAATTGATCCGCGCGGCCGATAGCATCAACGCAAACCTTGTGGAGGGAGACGGTCGCTACAGCATCGCCGACGCCATCCGATTCTTCGTCATTGGCCGAGCGTCGGCAAGGGAAACTCGCCTCTGGATTAGACGGGCGGTCAAGCGGAAGCTCGTACCTGAAGTAGAAGCCGCTTTGGTCTTGGCCGACCTTGAAAGCGGAGCCAAGTTTCTGAATCAACTCATCGCGTATCGCCGTTCAGCCAAGTTTGTGAAGGAAACTCGCGCAAGTTACGCGGCCAATCCGCTGGAAGACTTCGCCGAGGATCCGGCCCCAATACCCTAAAACCTCAATACCTTAAGACCTGTTCGTATGCCTCGAATCCGTATACATCTTGATCCCGCGGTTCGCGATGATGGCGGCGATGATCGCCATGACAAACAGCAGGAGCACGCGGATCACAAGGCCCGCGAAGGTTTGCACGGCGGCGCCGATGTCGATCGGCTTGCCCACCGGTATATGCAGCGCGCTCTCGGGCGGGACCAAGAACTGGTCATAGGCCAGCTTGAAGGTCAGCAGGAGGAGGGCGATGCCCGCAATGAAAACCACAATGCCCGCGGAAACCCCTGTCCAGCTCGTCTGGGGGCGCTTGTCTTCCATAACTCGGGTCTCGATGGCTGCCGCAGGTTCGGACATCTCTAGCTACTCAGACGAGGATACCGTCGGGTTCATACCAAACGTGGCCACATTGGAGCTTGGCTGCTCGCACCTTCCATGCAAAACGCCGCAAAGGGCATAGGCATTCCCGCTTACAACGAAGGACGTCGCCGGGGGTTCAGTACAACCCGGCTCGAGATCGAGGTTTCAGGAGCTCGTCGGCCTCTGAGCGCACCTCTTCCCGGAGGGACCGGCTTCTAAGGATGAGCCTATCGAATTGGGCTTTTGCGTTCCGGTCAGATCCCCCGAGCGTGCGGTGTTTGGCCTGTACAAGGGACCGGAGCTGGAGCTTTAGTGCCCGGCCGATCTTGAGAAGCATGCGAACCTGCCTGTTGACCGGCTCTCCCGAGGCAATGATGTCTCGGATCTTTCGTCGCACTTCGAACTCAGTGAGCATCGTTGCTCCTCAGGGTTCGGTTTTTATTGAGTTGTGTCAAGACTGTAAGAATTTGAGGACGCGTCGTTGCACCCATTCCACGATATCAGACGACAATGGGGCAGGTGTTTGGTTGTGGAAATTTTGCGGACAAACGGTTCATTACATAACTTCCTCTACAGCTGGCCGCATTTTTGGGCGCCCCTGGCCGTGCAAAGGATAATGAGACGTATGCGCCCGCGCAGCCGCTTAGGTTTCACGTTGATCGAGATCCTCGTGGTCGTCACGATCATCGCGATCCTAACCGCGATTCTCTTCCCCGTATTCGCAAGCGCACGACGCGCGGCGAAAGAGACGGCTTGCCTGGCACATATCTATCAGCACGCCCGTGGCGACGAGATGCGGGAAGGTGAGGTCGCCCTCAACGATTGTCCGTATCCCACGCTCGACAACCCTGCGTATGTGCAAGTGCAAGGCGGTCAGTTTGAGGCGGATACCGTGGTGCGCTACTGCGTGCAGCACCTCAAGCATGGGTCGGACAGCACGTTCGCCGTGCCGCTTGCGGGGATGTTCATCGCTTCTCGGCAAGCTTATGCGGCCGTGAAGATCAACGCGAAGGCGGTGACTCGCTGGACGAAGACCGGTGGCGGTTGGACACAGGTCCCCGAGACCGGCGAGATCCCCACGTATCCAACTGTATGGCGCTTTCCGGGAGATCAGTGGCCGCCGCCGGATCCGGCAAGTGGCGGATCGATTCCCCCCGCCGACTAGCGCATGGGAGGAGCTATCCAAGCGGGAAAGACAGAAAAGATCAGCAACACCGCTCTGTGGCTGGGCCTCTTATCGTCAGCGTGCCTGCTCACCGGCTGGTTTGGCGAAAAGCTGTTGGACTCGCCGGCAGGTCGCCCTGTGGATTTCATTCCGTTCGTGGCGTTTGCTGCTTCGCCTGTGCTTGCGGTGTTCGGCGCTGTGTACGCGATACGAAGCCAGCGCTTCAACTGGCGTTCGGTGGTGGGCTTCCTGCTCTGCGTTCCCGCACTACTCCTTCTCCTGCTTACGATGTTTGCCGTCCTCATTCCCTAGTGCATCCGCTCGAGGGTGTATCGCGCGATTGCGTAGAGCTGGTCAGGATTGTCCAAGGTGTCGAGATACTCGAACGCGCGGTGGACCGCATCGCTCGCGGCCTCTCGCGACGCGCTGATTCCATGGACCGACGGATAAGTAGCCTTCTCCCGCGCGCGGTCGGAACCCGTCGCTTTGCCGAGTGCCTCTGCCGTCGATAGCTCGTTGAGGAGATCGTCGGCGATTTGGAAGGCGAAACCGACCTCCTGCCCGAAAGCGCGCAACGCTTCCACCTGCTCGCGCGTGCCTCCTCCAAAGAGGCCGCCGATCTCGCACGCCGCCGACATCAAAGAGCCGGTCTTGTGCGAGTGGATGTACTGCAGCGTGCCTTCGTCTACGGGCTTGCCCTCCGAGAGCACGTCGACCGTCTCGCCGCCCACCAGGCCATTCGAGCCGCTCGCGGTTGCCAGCGCAGCCATAGCGCGGACGACCTGTTCGGGTGGAGCAGGCGTTTTGGACAGCACCTCGAAGGCGAGGGCGAACAGCGCGTCTCCCGCCAGAATCGCGATGCCTTCCCCGAACTGGACATGGCAGGCGGGACGGCCTCGGCGCATGTCGTCGTTGTCGATCGCCGGGAGGTCGTCGTGGATGAGGGAGAAGGCGTGGACCATCTCGATCGCACAGGCGGCGTCGAGGACGGGTGGCGTGGCTTCACCGACCGATTCCGCGCAGGCAATGCAGAGGGCCGGCCGGATGCGCTTTCCGGGGGCCAGGCATGAGTAACGCATGGCATCGTGGA
>JAXDKF010000330.1:0-4688 GCA_034667265.1 Fimbriimonadaceae bacterium | reverse complement strand
GACGTCGATAAGGCCGATATAGATAAAGTCCTGGCCGGCGTTTTGAGAGACGGCGATCGTCGCGTCGTACCAGCTCTGGCCCCAATCGTTCGTGGTGGCCATGTTGCTCGTAACGTCGATCCAGCTTGCTCCGGCATTGCCCGTCTTAAAGACCTTCGAAGCATTGGAATCGAGGAGGTAAGCGATCGTCTGAGTAGTAGGGTGCGCTGCGATCCGAACGATGTTGCCGCCAGCGAGGGCTGGGCTCGTGAGAAGAGCCCACGTCGCGCCCCGGTCCGCAGATCGATACAACTTGCCATTCTGCGAGACCGCGTAGTAATAGCGGACGCCGCCCGAGATGGCCGAGCAAGACAGATCGGACCAGCCGTCGTTCACGTTGAGAACCTTGGTCCACGTCGCGCCCGAGTTCGTCGAACGGTAGACGTAGCCCACTCCGGAGAAGCTCGTGTCGGCACGCCCTCGGCCGAGACTTATCGTGACGGTGCTAGGCGTTTCGGGATCGACGATGATCTTGCTAACGGAGTAGTTGTTAAAGCCATCTGCAAGACCCAGCTGCGTCCAAGTTGCACCGCCGTCGGTGGACTTCATCACGCCGCTGCCGAAGGTCACGCCGGTGATGGCGTAGTCGGTATTAAAGTCGCCTGTGCCGCAATACAAGGTGTTGCCGTCCGGGCTGATCGCAAGACAGGACGTGTACATGAAGGGCCAACTGTCTGAAAGGGGAGTCCAGTTGATGCCCGCGTCGGTCGTCTTCCAGACGCCACCGCTAGCCGTAGCCGCGTAAATGATGTTGAGGTTTGTCGGATTGTAAACAAGCCCGTTGACGCGACCCGAAAACGGCGTCGTCCCTCCGGCGCCACCTAAGTTCTTGGGCCCGAGGAACTCCCACACATTGGTCGTCGTGGTCGGGTGGATCCTGTCTGTGGAGCCTATCTTCTCCGCCGGCATCTCCTTCCGCTGAATAACCGCACGCTGATAGGCGTCCCGGTCTATCTTGCCAAATGGGTATGCCCGCTGCTCGAACCAGTAGCGAAGGGCGTCCAGGCGGTCATACTTCATTCCCTTGCCTTGGCCTTCCTCGTTTTCACCCTCGCCGCCTTCAGCAGCTGCGTCAAAACGAATAACCGCCGCTACGATCTCCGCATTCTTTCGCAGCTTCAAGATCGCCTGTTGCGCAGTGAGTCCTTCTTTGACCTCAAGCACAAAGTCGCTCTGGTGGCGTTTGCGCGCTTCCAGACGGCCAATTCCTTTCACGGCCCGAGCGGCGATTTCCGCGTTACGGCTTCCGTCCTTGAGCTTGAAGATGATCTCCGAGTGCTTTTCGTCCGCTCCAGCAAGGGCGGGCAGCACCAAAGCGGCGGCTATGGCAAATAGAAATGCGGGGGTCAGTTTCATGATCTTTTTTGGAACAGCAAGCTAGTAAAAGGGAACGTTGAGGGGCCTACTTGGCTCCTCCCGAATCGACTACGGCAAGGATCGCGGGACGTACCATCCACAACTACATTAAGGGTATCCGATTTATGTCCGGTTGCGGAAGGTTCAACAACATTCCAATTGAGCGAATCGCAATTTTTGCTTTCACGGGTGATGACGCGACTCTATTGATGACGCCACCGTTGTGCGATAGGTCACGGGCCGTTTAAGAGATTTCGCCTTCGGCTCGGGCTTTCATCGTCGTCCGGCCCCCTGCGAGGGACACGCCGCACGGCCGGTCTGCCAATCTTCACGAGGCACCCCATATAATCTTCAACGACCACTGACCGAGGCGCGTCCATGGAAGGTGTAGATCCGAGAGGGGTCGTGCCGACGAATCCAAGCGACTCAACGGATGAAACATTCCAAGGCAACCTTAATAGTCGTGGCAGTGCTTCTTTCGTTAGGCGGCCTCTACCTTGTCCCCGCGAACTCTTGAGAAGGCGCCTCGAGGCTACGTGCCGAACCTCACCCATCGCAGATGGATGCGCGGCGCAGCAGTGGAGAACGTTGGGTTTATTGAATTGGAGGGACCGACAGTGTCGGACGACTCCGGCGGCTTCTCTCGGCGCGTTATAACGGATAAGCAAGTCATCGCACGCGTGTTGGACGCGTTCAAATCGTCTTCGCGGCGAGAGGGCGGGATAGAGAACCTCGGCGGCTATGCCAATCTTCCCGACGTGATCACCATCAGTAGGCGCTCACTATTTGGCGAGCAGAAGATTCGTTTCGAGCTACCCGGTGATGCGACGATATACGATTTTGGACCAGATGTTGCAGCGGTGTACAAGTCTTTGCAAGTTCGCAAGGGGTCGTAAGCCTCTGGCATTGTTCGCCGCCAAGATGCTACACGTGTGGAATCGCGGTATCCCAAAGTTGTGCCTCTTGAATCGCAGGACCGCGCGGCCGCGTGCGCTTGGAGGCTATCGTGCGCGGCACGAAGCGGGTGGACCTCTCTACTTGCTTCACGTTACAACTTTATAGCAAGCGGCCTTACTCGATGTAATCGAGTCAAACTCGCCGCAAGATGTGTGGATAACTGGGTGCCTGCCAGGCCGCTCAAGTACAATTTCGCTGCCATGGCCAGCCATGAACAGCTCATCCGCGCCGTCCAGCTGGCGACGCGAAAGCTGGCAAGCAGCGGGACGCCGGACGTGCTGCTCAAAGATGTGCTTGCGATTTGCGTCGAGGCGGTCGGCGCATCGGGCGGCACCATCTACCTCCACGATGCTCAAAGCAAGCGCCTCAGCTTCCAACACGTCTTGCCGGAAGAGGTCGCCGATAAGTTGCCCGTCAAGGACATGGCCGACGACTACGGCATGGCGGGCGAAGCCTTCCAGACGCGCACGACGCAGATAAGAGAATTCGAGCCCAAGCCCGAGCGCTCCGCGTTCGAGGAAGCCACCGGCGTGGTCGTCCGCTCCATGATCGCGGTGCCCTTGAGCATGGAGGACGAGCAGCCCATCGGGGTGGTCCAGCTCCTGAATAAAGTGAACGGCAGCTTCAACGAGACCGACTCAGCCGTCTTGGATACGGTTGCGGCGGTTTCTACCATGGCCATCATCAACTGGCGCCTTACGGAAGAAGCGACTCGCGCGTCCACCCTGCTCGGAATGGGCAAGGTGAGCCACGACATCGGCAACCTCGCGGCCAGCCTTTACTCCACGATCTCATTCTCCGAGCTCGCGAGCAAGGGCCTGGTCGACCACGTGCGCGAGCATCCCGGCGATGAAACGCTCAAGCTCTACGTCGACATGCTGGACGGGTTCTCAGATGAGCTCAAGAACTCTGTCGATCGTATCGTCGGCTACTCCCGGCTGATTAGCGATCTCTCCGCCGGGCGGGCCCTTCGCCCTAACAAGAGTGTGGGCTCGCTAGCACAGACGATCGAACACGCGGCCGCCTACTTGGAGACCGAGGGTCGCCGTAACCACGTCGAGCTCGTCTACGAAATGCAAACTGACGCGCCACCCCTCTGCCACGACGAGCTCTACGTCTTCCGCATCGTGCAGAACCTCGTGGGGAACGGCATCAAGGCGGTTCGGGAATCCATCCCCGATGAGTGGCGCGGGAAAGTCGTGGAGGGGCAGGACGACGCCATCTTTGGAGTCGTCACGGTCAGCTACCGGTATGAAGCGCCGATGCACCTGGTGGAGATCCGGGACAGCGGCCCGGGCATGACGGACGACATCCGGCGTCGTATTCTCAGTGGCAACGCGCGCAGCGAGTGGGACAAGGGCGGCGGGTCCGGCTGGGGCACGAAAATCGTGCTCGAGCTCGCAGCGACCCATAATGCAGAGGTTTCTATCGATAGTGAGCCAGGGAAAGGCTCATGCTTCAGGGTCGCGTTCCCCGATCAAAATGGGTCGGAGGGAGTGGAATGATCCCGGGCAGCGTTACGCAACAAGGAGGTTCCGATAAACCATGGCACGAACCGTGCAACCGAAGCCGCTCTGGCTCCGCATCGTCGGCGGAGTGTTTTATCTTGCGTTTTGTCTGATCATCTTGGCCGCCGGAGCCCTGGCCGGTTGGATCTATTCGAGCCCCGTGGTTCGCACGGTCGTCATGCGTTCGATCTTCCATCAGAGGCCGGAAGCTTCCTGGGGTGGCAAGGAAAGCGTGAACCTCCTCGTGCTTGGATGCGACGAAGATCGATATTACGGCGGCAAGCAAATCATCCACGAGCAAGCGCGCAGCGACATGATGCTCGTGGCCCGCTTGGACTTCAAGAACAACCGCATCACAGGGGTGTCCATTCCGCGCGACACGTTGGCGGCCCCCCAGGGCTACAAGGCGCAAAAGATCAACGCCTACCATGTTCTCGGGGGCGCCGATCTCAGCCGGGCCGCCGTGGAGAGCATCCTGCCTCTGCAGATCGATCGGGTCGTAGTGCTGAACTACAAAGCGTTCCAGGAGATGATCGACTTGGTTGGTGGAGTCGAGGTCGACGTTCCGAAGAAGATGGACTACGACGACGTGCGCGGACACCTGCACATCCATCTGAATCCGGGCGTCCAAAGGCTGAACGGTGAAGATGCGGTCGGCTTTGTGCGCTTCCGCCACAGCGACGACGATTTCCACCGTCAAGGGAGACAGAAAGATTTCCTGGTCGCCTTCAAGAACTCCCTTATGGAAAGGCCGGCGCTTCTGCCGCAGGTCGCTGAAAAAGCTCGAGCTGTGATGGGTAATTCCTTGAGTCCGGACGAGATGGCCTC
>JAXDKF010000329.1:0-12568 GCA_034667265.1 Fimbriimonadaceae bacterium | reverse complement strand
CAGGACCCTCGGAATCGTCAACGTGATCGGCTCGGCCCTCGCTCGGGAGTGCGATCGGACCCTCTACACTCAAGCCGGACCGGAGATCTGCGTTGCGAGCACGAAGGCCTACACCGCGCAGGTGATGGTGCTCACGCTGCTGGCCCTGTACATCGCGCAGGTGCAAGAGATCCCTGGCGTGCGTGTGGACGCGTGGGCGGAGGAGCTGCGCAAGCTGCCTGAGTACGCCGAGAAAACTTTAGAGCTGGAAAACGAGATCATCGGCGTGGCCGAGCAGATCCGTAACACGCCGCTCTGCTTCTTCCTGGGCCGTGGCGCGGACGCCTATGTGGCCCTCGAGGCGGCCTTGAAGCTAAAAGAGCTGGCCTACATCCCCACGCAGGAGTCCCCCGCGGGAGAAATGAAGCACGGGCCCTTGGCGCTCGTCCAACCTGGTGTCGTTGCCGTATTCGGCGCCACCGATACCGCGACGAAGGAAAAGCTGGTCAGCAACATCAAAGAGGTTCAGGCGAGGGGAGGGACGATCCTATCGGTCGTCACCGACGACGATACGACCGTCGAGCGAGTGTCCGATTACACGATCCGCATCCCAACCACCCGGTTCGATTTCTTGAACGCGCTGCTATCCGCTATCCCGATGCAGATGCTGGCGTACCACGTGGCCAGGCTCAACGGGTGCGAGATCGACCAGCCAAGGAACCTGGCGAAGTCGGTTACCGTTGAATAACGCGATAATAGCCACCGGGCAGCCGCCAGGTATTTATAATAGGTAGGTAACAGTGGCTCAGATGTTGCTTACAACTTGATTCAGACAAGGTAGAGGAGTCTCATGAAGCGTTTTAACCCCATCCGCATGTTCATCGCGGCCGCGCTTGCATTGAGCGTGGTTTCGGTCCCGGTGGCCGCCATGGCTCAAGGCAAGACCGACGACAAGCCGAAAAGCTTGGCCCCGACCGACTATAAGATCGGTCCAGAAGACATTTTAACGATCATCACCCGCGACATGCCGGAAGCTTCCGGCGACATCATGGTCCGCCCTGACGGCACCATCAGCTTCCCCATCGTGGGCGTTTTGAAGGCAGCCGGCCTCACCCCCGACGAGCTTCAGGAGAAGCTTCGGGAAGCTCTCAAGAAAGAGCTGCGCGATCCGGTCGTAACCGTGAACGTGAAGCAGATGCGCATCAACCGCATCTACATTCTCGGGATCGTCTCCCATCCCGGCCTATACGACTTCAAGCCGGGCTGGAGACTTACCGAGCTGATCGCGTCGGCTGGAGGCTTAGCCCTCATGCCGGAGCGCCTGAGCGCGGTGATTTTCCGAGCTAGTCAGCCTAACAAAACTATTTCGATGAAAGAGCTCTTCATCGACGGCAAGGACGATATGAACACGCTGCTCCAGCCGGGAGACGTGATCAATATCCGCAGCGATGCGATGATCCGCATCAACGTGGTCGGCTCAGTGCAGCGGCCCGGACAGCTCGATATCCAGGACGGCCAAGGCGCCGTCGAGGCCCTTTCCGCAGCAGGTGGCAGCATCCCGGATTCCGCCTTGTCGAAAGCGGTTATTCGCCGCGGCACCGACAACATCAAAGTCAACCTCTATAACGCGGTTGTGAAGGGCGATCCCTCGCTGAATGTTGCGCTTAAGGCCGGAGATACTCTTTACGTTCCTCAACTCTATGAGCGCGTCTCAGTGGTGGGAACGGTCAACAGACCTGGCACGCACACCATTCCGGACGGCCGGGAGTACACCATTTCGGATGCGATCGCCGACGCAGGCGGGCCTGCCCAGCGAGCAGAGCTCAAGGGAGTCGTTCTTGCGCGCCAGGACGAGGACGGCAAAGTCCAGCAGATCCCCATCAATTACAAGGAGCTGGGCAAGAAGCAGGCGAATCTCGCTCTGAAGGACCGAGACGTTCTGTACGTTCCGGAAAGCGGCAAAGCGAGCACCTCGCAGATCGCCAGCGGCATGAATCTATGGTTCCTGGTGAAGAACCTGATCGGAATCCGCTAAGGATGGCAACGTCCGCGCGGCGATAACGGCCGCGCGGGCAAACAAGATAGGGAGATCGAACCGCAAATGGCAGGATCATTACTGGCAAAACGGGTCGGCATCGGTGCGGCTTTAGGCATCGTCGCCGGCTTCGTGGTCTCCCTCATCGCCCCAAAGATCTATGAGTCTCGCTCCGAGATTTGGATCCAGGGGGACACGTCAACCCGCCAGGCACAGCCCTTCGACGCGCCTCTAGCCACCCAGCTTCAGCTCCTGAGAAGCGAAGGTGTCTATCGCGAGGCTTACAAGGCGGCTCTCCGCAAGCGGACCAGCGAGATGCGGGTTAGCCAGCCCGTACAGCCAGACCTGAACCTTTACCGCATGTACAGCGTGGAAGCGTCGCCCGGCTCGGCCGTCGCCTTGGTCCGAGTACGCGCTTACGATCCAAAATTCGCGGCAACCCTGGCGAACGAGATCTCCTTCATGTACCGGATCATCCGGGCAAAGGCAACGACAACCGCGGTTGCTGCACGACAGCAGGGCCTTATCCATCGGGCCGATCAAGCGAAGCAGGATCTTGACCTGGCCGAGAGCCGCATGCAGGAGTACAAAGCGCAGACCGGCTCGCCCGATCTGAACCAGACGACCCAGCAAACCCTAAGCTATGAAGCTTCCTTGACGGCCCGCCTCAACGACGCAAAGTCCGAGCTTGCCCAGGCGCAGCGTGAGCTTCAGACTCTTGGTGGCTTGATTAGCAAGCGACCCAGGCAGATTGAGCAGATGATCGAGCGGGGTCCCAACCCGGAAGCCCTTGCTCTACAAAACTCCTTAAGCGACCTGCAGCGCCAACGGATCGATTTGCTGCGCACCTATACGGAGACATCCTCTCGGGTAAAGGCCATCGACGAAGCCATCGCCGAAACGCAGAGAAAGTTTGCCTCCGCGAACGCCATGCCTTGGGAGAAGCGCAACTCGCGCGAGGTGCCCGATCCTCAACGCGAGCAGTACCAGCTCGACTTCTCCGGGAAGCTCTCGAAGTCCGCTGCCTTGCGGGCGGAGATCGGAAATCTGACGACCACCCTCGCCAAAGTCCAAGGCGAAGTAGCCCGCCTGCCCAGAGCTCAGGCGGTCATGCAGCGGCTGCAGCGCGGCTACGATCTGGCGTTGTCCAAGTACAACACGCTGCAGCAGCAACTGCTCGAGAAGGAGAGTGAGGTCTTGCCGGCTGTGGCGAGTGCCGTCTCTCTGCGACTGGCCCAACCGGACCCCAAGCCCGTTTCCCCGAACGTACCTCTGCTCCTGCTGCTTGGCGGCGGCTTGGGAGCCCTTTGCGGCGGCATCTACACGCTGGCGACTCGGACGGACTTCAAGCCGGTGCGCACAGGCGACGACTTGGAGAGGCTCACCGGCCTTTCCGCAAGCGCCGTCCTCGCGCTCCCCCGAAAGAAGGAAGAGCAATTGCTGCGCGCCTTGCCAGATCCAGGTACCAAGCCGGCCGAGGCATTCAAGTTCATGGCCCTCACGATGCCTCCCGGCGAAGGGGCCAAGAAGATCCTGTTTACCGGCGTCGGCAGCGATGCAGGCTGCAGCACGGCCGCAGGGCAATTTGCTCTCGCTCTCGCACACGAGGGCCGGCCGACTTTGCTCGTAGACTGCGATTTCAGAGACTCGTCTCTGACGCGGGCCTTCCATTCGGAAGAGAAGCCCGGCCTGAGCGACATCCTTCGGAAGACGCTTCTGCCCAGCGCGGACAACGACGTCTCCATGTCCACTCAGCACGAGAACCTGCTCTTCCTGCCCAGTGGTAGCTCTGGAGATGGCAGCATCGCCGATTTCAGCCACAGCCAGCTTAAGGCAGCGTTCGAGATGCTGACGGAGCGAGCCGATGTGCTGGTGCTGGACGCGCCGCCTTGCGATGTGGTGACCGACGCGGTGCGGCTCTGCCCGCTGGTGGACGAGATCTATCTTGTGGTCCCCGCCGAGGAGACGGACGCTTCCAAGATCACGATGGCGCACCGACTGCTTCGCAAATGTGGGGCAAAGGAAGTGCACGTCCTGTTGACGGGCAGCGACGCCAACTCCGCTCCATTCGCCAGGGCCTAAACCGCGTGGCGCTCGACCGCGGCCTTGTATTTCGCCCTGAAAACGCTCGAATCGTAAAGTGCGGCACGGGCTCTTAGCGTTGCTGGTTCGTACGTGCGGCCCTCCAAGGTCCTCATGGCCGCCACAAGGCTCTCCGGCCTCTGCTCGTCGAACTGCACGCCGCACTCCGCACTGACGGTCTCTGAGGCGCCGCCACGGCCGAAAGCCACTACCGGCAGCCCGGCCGCCATGGCTTCGACGGGCACGATCCCGAAATCCTCATAGCCAGGAAAGAGCACGGCTTTGCATCTGGCCATGAGCGCCTTCAACTCTTCGTCTGGAAGCCTGCCGTGGAATTGGATCTTAGGATTACCCGCCGCGCGTTCCTCTAGTTTCTGCCGGTAGGGCCCTGCGCCGACGATATGGAGTCGCGCGCCGGTGAGCTTGGCCGCGTCGATTGCCAGATCGATCTTCTTGTAACGAATCAATCGCCCCCACATGAGGTAGCCCTCGTCGTCCGACTCGCGCTCGACGTCCACCCAGTTGGCCGTTTCCACGGGAGGATAAATGACCTCTTCGACGTCGCGCTTGTAGATCCGCTTGATCCGTTCCGCGCTCGTTTGAGAGTTCGCGAGGACCACATCGGGGTTCTTAGAGGCTTCCAGATCCAGGCGGCGCAGCCGGTTGGCGATCAAGCGGCGAAGCGGGTCGTCCCCCGCGCGATCATCGATCTCTGGCGCCCAGAGGGACCGCGCAGGCGTGTGGTAGTAGCAGATGTGGACGGCCCCTTCCGGCTTCCTGACGTGATGGGCAAAGGTATGGCTGTTGGTGAGGATCAGCTTGAAGCCCCTCAAGTCCATCCTGCGGTAGACGTCCGCCAGGATAGGCGCGTAAAGGTAGTGCCTTGTCTTGGACAGCGGCATCTTGCTCACCCAGGTGTCCTTGACGACCGTGTCTTTCAGCCAGGGAAACCGCGCGGGATTGTATTGCGCGGTGAACACGGTGCCCGGAAACAACGCCAGGGTTTCCCGAAGGACCTCTTCCGCTCCGCCTGGAATGGTGAGCCAGTCGTGAACGAGTGCAGTCGTTTCGGGTCTGATCACTCGAACGAGTTTAGTCTAGGCCGCGGGGCGGGCCAGGCGTCTCACCTAGGCCGTAGGCGCCGCAGTGGGTTGTAATCTTGTGGCTCCGCGCCTCAGCTCCTGGATTTCGTCGTATTGCTTCATCAGCAAGTGGCGTAGATCGTCGGCAGTCCGATGAGTGTCGTAGATGTACTCTTCGAACTCGAGCCGGTGCGGATCATTCAGATGATTGGTAGCCACCGAGTCCATGCATTAACAATATCACTGAAATCCCAAACTTGCAACGGGGGTCCGGGACCTCAAATCCACCTGGTTTGGAGTCCACGCTCGAATTGTTACCGTTCTCGAAGTTTTATTGGAGCAACGGCACGATTTTCGCGGTCAAGGTGCCCAGGGCTTCCAAAAACACGTGCAAATAGAGTTGAATGAGGAAAGTATCGGGAATTGTCCCGATCAGATAGGCTCAGCTTGGAGCAACAGACGCAAACAGTTGAGTCTGGAGAGGAGACAAAGATTGAGCCAGCGAATGATGGCGATGCCAGCGGGGATTGAGTTGAGCGTTGAAAAGCTCAGCTTCCCTTACGCCTTCTGGAAGCGAGTTCTCGACCTGGTCGTGGCTTCCATACTTCTTATCGTATTCATGCCTTTGCTGCTTCTGATTGCGCTCTTGGTGCGCGTTACGAGCAGGGGCCCAATCATTTACATGTGCCGCCGGGTTGGCAAGGGCGGACGGACCTTCCGCTTCGTGAAGTTCCGAACCATGTACACCGATGCGGACTCCCGCCTCGCGGAGCTCCTGCAGTGCAACGAGAAGGACGGCCCGATCTTCAAGATGAAGAACGATCCTCGGATCACCCCGATCGGCCGGATTCTTCGAAGAACCAGTCTTGACGAGCTTCCCCAGCTTCTGAACGTGGTGCGAGGGAGCATGAGCCTTGTCGGCCCCCGCCCTCCGCTTCCTCGCGAAGTAGAGCTCTATGACAACTTTGCGGCACGCCGGTTGAGCGTGAAGCCGGGCATGACCTGCTACTGGCAGATCTCCGGTCGAAGCAACCTCTCGTTCGAGGAGTGGATGCAGCTCGACAACAAGTACATCGAGGAGATGGGCTTCTGGACGGATCTCAAGATCTTGGTCAAGACGGTGCCCGCGATCCTTCGCGCCGAAGGCGCTTACTAAAGCGTAAATGGTAAATGGTAAATGGTAAATCGTAAATGGCCGGATTGCCGGCCCACGTGATTTGCCGCTTCCAGGACCACGAGAGGGGGCACCACGCTCCCGGCCTTTCTGTTTTGATTACCTGAACCTGCCGCGAACCTGCCCAGTGGCATAGATCGTGCCTACTGTAAACTCCCTGTGATGCGCGTTGCAGTGATAGGGACGGGCTACGTTGGCCTCGTCACCGGAGTTGTGTTAGCCGAGCTCGGAAACCAGGTCATCTGCGTGGATAACGATCCACGCAAGATCGAGATGCTCAAGAAGGGCATTCCTCCGATCTACGAGCCCGGGATCGAGGAAATGCTCAAGCGCACGCTCGAAGACGGCTACTTCTCGGTGAGCGACAACATCGGGCAGGCCGTGGAGCAGTCCGAGCTGGTCTTTATCGCCGTAGGCACCCCTCCGGGGCCGGACGGCACTCCCGACCTTACGGCGGTGCGTGCAGTGGCCAAAGAGATTGGCAAGGCCATTCGCAAGTACACGGTGGTGGTGAACAAGTCCACGGTGCCGGTTGGCTCCGGGGATTTGGTCGAGAACCTCATCAAGGAGCAGGGCGTGCCGTCCACCATGTTTGACGTAGTCAGCAACCCAGAATTCCTCCGCGAGGGTTCGGCCATTCATGACACTTTGAATCCCGACCGGATCGTCATCGGCGCAAAGAGGCGCGAGGCCGCGGTGAAGCTCGTCGAGCTTTACGCCCCGCTAGAGAAGCCGATGATCATGACGGACCTGAATAGCGCGGAGCTGATCAAATACGCAAGCAACGCCTTCCTAGCCTCCAAGATTTCGTTCATCAACGCCATGAGCCGCGTCTGTGAAGCCTGCGGCGCCAATGTGGCAGACGTGGCGAAAGGGATGGGAATGGACAAGCGGATCGGCGATCAATTTCTCCAAGCCGGCCTGGGTTGGGGGGGGTCATGCTTCCCGAAAGATGTCCAGGGGCTTGTCAAGAGCGCGGAGATGCTGGGCTACGACTTCCGGATGCTGAAAGAGGTCGAAGAGATCAACGAGACGCAGACGGTGCATTTCGTGGATCGAATCGAGAAGCGGATCGGCGGTTTCAAAGGCAAGTGCGTGGGTCTTCTTGGTCTGGCGTTCAAGCCCAACACAGACGACATCCGCGATGCCAAGTCACTGATTTTAATCGAGGAGATCGTGAAGCGCGGCGGTAAGGTTCAGGCGTACGATCCCGTCGCCACCGAGAACGTGAAGCAGGTCTATCCCGACATCCTGTACTGCGACGGCCCCTACGAGGTTGCCGACCGGGCCGATGTCCTGGTGCTGGTGACCGAGTGGAACGAGTTCAAGCATCTCGACCTCGAGAGGCTGGCGTGCAGCATGAACGAGCGGGTGTTATTTGACGGGCGCCGGCTGTACGGGAAGGCGAAGGCTGAGAAGGCCGGCTTCGAGTACCACACCATCGGGTCCTAGAGCCCCTTCGATCCGTGTGTAGCATTGCCCAGAGGGCGATGCTACATACGGTCAGCGTCAAGTCAGGACGACGCTGCTGCTGTCGCCCAGGACCAGCCTCACTGACCGCGGGCGGGTGTCTGAGCGCTGTACGGACACCCCGCGGCCGATCAGCGAACCCTCGATCCGGTCCGGCACATCCGAGATCGTGCAATCCGACAGCACGATCGAGTGTTCGATCTCGCTGCGAAGCAACTTCGTTCCCGAATCGATCGAAGTGAACGGTCCCACAAACGCATCCTCGATCACGCAGTTCTCGCCGATAATCGCAGGCCCCCTGACGGTGCTGTTGATGATGCGCGTTCCTTTGCCGATGCACACGCGACCCTCGATGCGGCACTTGCCCTCTTCGGCGCCTTCGTTCTTGACCTCGACGTCCTCGAGGATCAGGCGGTTAGCGTCGAGCATGGCCTCGACCGTTCCCGTGTCCTTCCACCAGCCGGTGACGATGTGCGAGCGCACCTGCATGCCGTCGTCGATCAGCGACTGAATGGCATCGGTGATCTCGAACTCGCCCCGCCAGCTCGGCTTCAGCTTGTCAATCGAGTCGTGGATGCGTTTGTCGAATAGGTAAACGCCGACGAGCGCGAGATTAGATTTGGGCTGCTTGGGCTTTTCTTCCAGCCGAGTTACGTGGCCATCCGCCATTTCCGCCACGCCAAAATCCTGCGGGTTTGGTACGGGCGTGAGAAGGATGGTAGCGGCCGGGCGATTCTGCTCGAACTCGCCAACCAGCTCCGCAATGGACGACTTGATCATGTTGTCGCCCAGGTACATGATGAAGTCGTCGTCGCCCAAGTACGGGCGGGCAGTCTTGACCGCGTGGGCCAGGCCGAGCGGGTCCGGCTGCGGGATGTAAGTGAACTTGGCCCCAAACTTTGAGCCATCGCCGAGGGCTTGCTCGATGGCACTGTTCCGCTCCAACACAATGATGCCGAAATCGGTGATGCCTGCCTCGAGGATCGCGCGGATGCCGTACTCGACCACCGGGCGATTGGCCACGGGCACGAGTTGCTTGGCGATGGAGAAGGTGAGCGGGCGAAGACGGGTCCCCTTACCGCCGGCGAGAATCAACGCTTTCAAAGATCGTCCCCCAAATACTTGCCGTAGAACGACGCGATAAAGTCCTTGTAGCTAGGCAGCTCAGCGATCTCTCGCCACCACTTCTGGTTGTCCTTGTACCAGCGCACGGTTTCCTTTAAAGAGGTCTCGAAGTTCCGCGTTGGTTTCCAGCCGAGCTCCCTCTGCGCCTTCTCGGTGCTCATGGAGTATCGCTTGTCGTGCGCGCCTTGTCTCGGATCGGGGATCCTCTTGACCAGAGATTCATCTCGGCCGGTCTCCTCGAGAAGGATGCGCACGACTTCACGGTTCTCCTTCTCATTGTTCTCGTCGCCGATGTTGTAGATCTCGCCCGGCTTGCCCTTGTGGAGAGCGGCGTCGATGCCTTCGCAGTGGTCCATGACGTGGATCCACTCGCGCACCTGCGTGCCCTCGCCATAGAGGGGGACCTTCTTGCCGTCCAGCAGGCGGATGACAAAGAAGGGGATGAGCTTCTCGGGGTATTGCCACGGACCGTAGTTGTTGCCCCCTCGGGTCACCACTACAGGCGTTTTAAAGGAAATGAAGTGGGCACGTGCCTGGAGGTCGCCGCCCGCCTTGCTGGAGCTATAGGGAGTGTTTGGCATGATGGGCGAGTTCTCATAGAACTTGCCTTCGTCAATGGTGCCGTAGACCTCGTCCGTGCTCACGTGGAGCATTCGCTCGACGCCGTGGTCTCGGGTGGCCTCCAAGAGCGTGTGGACGCCCGCCACGTCCGTCTGGATGAAGGAGCCCGACTCGAGCAACGAGCGGTCGTTGTGGCTCTCGGCGGCAAAGTTGACGATGTAATCCGGCTTCTCAGCGCGGACCAGGCCGTTCGCGACGACAGGGTCCTGGATCCGGCCCGCGTAAAACCGCACACGGCCCGTGTGGAGCAAATCTTCTATCGTGGTCAGATTGCCTGCGTAGGTGAGGGCGTCGAGGATCGCGACCTGCGCGTCCGGATATTTTTGCAAGACTAACCGAACGTAATTCGACCCGATGAATCCGGCGCCGCCGGTGACCAGGAACTTCAAAGCTTGTACCTCGACGACGTCTCGTCCTCGTGGCGGATCTCGTCCACCGGCTCCTTCTTGCCCCAGCCCGCGTAGAGCTGATCGGGGAAGTTCAGAACCAGGGCATCTTCCGCGCCGACGTTCCGGTAGGCGTGCGCGACTCCGGGCGGCACGGTCACGAAGACGGGGTTCGCCTCCCCCACCTCGTGGATCTCGTGAAGATCGCCCTTTCCTGGGCGGTTCTCCCACAGATGGAGCTGCATCTGACCGTAGAGGAACACGAATCCGTCGGTCTGGTTCACGTGCTCGTGCGGGCCGCGAGCGACGCCGGGGTGGGTCGCGCTGACATAGCCCATCGTTGGCTTGAAGCCTTCTGGGAGCTCGTCGTCTCGATAGAGTTCGATCAGCCATCCGCGAGGATCTGCGAATCGCTTCATTGGCTTGATGAGCACGCCTTCAATCTTGGAATCGGTGGTAGCCATGGGAGTTACGGGGGGAAAGGATACCGGGCGCGGTTGTTACGGTGTTACGGTATTGCGGTGTTACGGATCGGAGATCCTGTTGCCTGGTATGCCCTGGCCAGGCACAGTCCGACTCTGGCCGCAATACCGTAACACCGCAAAACCGTAACACCTTGCCCCGACTGGCACGAACCTTGCTTCAAACGGACTCAGGAGACGCAGAAAGCCTATACTAGTAAGAGGCAACAATTTGAGCCTGGCCGTCGCCAAATCCCGAGGGATACGCCGAGCGGCCGTAGTGCACTGGGCACTAAGTTGAACGTGTAGGCGTTCCAAAGAAGCAGCAAGGATGGATACCGTTTCGGTCGTTGAGCCTATAGAGGCAAAAGAGCCACTCGACTCTACGTCATCGCAGACTCCGGCAACGGAGCGATGGTGGGAGAGCGTTGTGCGCTCGCCAATTTTCACTCCCGCCCTGTTCGTCACGGGCGCGCTCGTCGTGCTGTTCTGGCACCTCATTTCCGGGCTCGGCAAGCTGTGGATGGGGAACGACGGCTACTATTCGCACGGCGTGCTGGTGCCCTTCATCGCCGGCTATGTTGTGCACAAGCGGTGGCCACAGATCAGGAGCATCCCGATTCGGCCAGGCTGGGTGGCCTTGCCCCTTCTGGGTTTCGTCGCCTACCTGGCGTACGTAACCACGCACACGAACATCAACGCGATCCTATCGCTCGCGTTTCTGCTGGCCGTACTTTGCGGGATCTGGTTCGTAGCAGGCTGGCGCTGGATGGTGGCCCTCTCGCTGCCAGTGCTCTATCTTGGTTTTGCGCTTCCGCTCTGGACGGGGGCAATCGACTTCTACACCAATCCCGCCCAGCTAGCTTCGACCTCGGTGGCCTATCAGCTTCTGAAAGCGTTCGGGTTCAACCCGATGCGGTTTGATGCGGACCCGACGACGGTCTACTTGAGCCACTTCACGCTGGACATCGCGGTCCCCTGCAGTGGACTCAAGCTGATGCTGGCCGTGACCGCCTTTACCGCATTCTTTATGATGATCAGCTCGCTAAAGTGGTGGGGCAACGTCGCGATGGTGGCGCTGATTCTCCCGCTGTGCGTCTTCGTCAACGGGCTCCGGATCGCAATGATCGGAATGGTCGGGACGACTTGGGGGCCAGAAGCCGGGCACCAATTCCACGACTACAGCGGTTACATCACTTTGTTGGTGTGTTTCTTTATCCTGTTTAAGGTTGCAAGGGGACTCGGATGGAAGGATTAATTGTCAGAACCTGGGCGCTAGGCGTCATCGTCCTGGCCTGCGGTGCATTTACGATGCTCGCCCCGCCGAAGCGAAGCGCCCCTCTCACAGAGCTGGCCCTTTGCAAGATCGCTCCCGACAGCGTCGGCGAATACGGATTCTACGAGGATCCGACCAACCCGGGCCAGAGCTACAAGATGGGCAAGGTCACGTACGAAACCCTGGACCCGTCCGGAATCGTCGCTCGGATTTACTCATCGGGCAACAAGCGTTTCGACGTCGTCCTGATCGCAAGCGACAGCAGCAAGAGCTTCCACGACCCCCGTGTCTGCTTCACCGCCTCTGGCTGGAACATCGCCCAGGAGAAGCACACGATGGTGCCAACCGAGACCCGAGGCAAGGTCCCGATGACGATCGTGAAGATGAAGGGCGCCAACGGCGAAGAGCGATCGGCCCTGTATTGCTACAAGGGCCCGAGCGGATTTGAATCTGTGGCACGGAATATGCGCTGGGACATGCTCGTAGGCCAGCTCCTCCACGGAAGGAACGACCAAGGGATCTTTTATCGCTTCATTCCCATGTCGGACAACGTTTCAGAAGATGAGCTGCTCAAATTCTCGAGCAACTACCTGGACCAGGCCAATAGAGCGAGCAAGGGATTTTTCTAAGAAGAGATTTATGTTTAGATCGGGTTCGCCCGAAGCAAGACGAACGAGGAAAGGATGAAAAGTAAAACCGCAAAAGTCATGATGGCGCTGGTGCTCTGCCCGCTGGTGATGCTCTTTCTATCGCTGGTACTGCCCAAGCGATACACTGCCACGATGAGCCTGATGTTGGACCCGTCCATCCGGCTTGCCCGCCCTGACGATCCCTTCAACGTCATTAGCGACGTCAAGGAAGGCGGTCGAGGCCGCTC
>JAXDKF010000328.1:0-15610 GCA_034667265.1 Fimbriimonadaceae bacterium | reverse complement strand
AGGTCATAGTTAACAACAAGGGAAGCGAATTGAAGATTGATTCCTTCTGCCCCGGATTCAGTGGCAATCATGATGGATGCAGTGTTGCGGAAGTGCTCGACCAGCGCGGAACGCATATCAGCCGTCTTCGAGCCGGTAATCTGGTCATCCTCTTTATGACCTTCGTACCAATCTTTGTATATCCTTTGTGATGCGGGCTCCGTATTAGTGCCATTGAACAACACGATCTGATCCGCGTAGCCATTCTCTTCAAGGAGCCGCGTCAAGTAGGCTTGCGTGCGCCTTGACTCTGTAAAGATAACCGCCTTACGAGCAGCCCCGAGTTCCTCCAACTTTGCGAATCCTCGTTTCAGGGCAACGAGAAGCTCTCGCCCCTTCGCGTTTTCAGCTATGGATACGGCCAGGTCGCGATAACCCTTGAGTTCAGCGATCTCTTCACGAAGCTGTTGGAGTTGCGGATCCGAGGCGGCACTCTCTTCCGAAGCCTGGCCGTTTTCGTATTCCGTCCACTCTTCTTTCGTTTCATCAAGCGTATCGAAGTCGCTTCCAATCTCTTCTATCACGTCCGAGCGCGGCTCTGACCGATCATGCTTGTCTTCTAAATTCGCTTGAAGACGTTTGACGAGTGCTTCCAAAGTCCCGGCGATGGCAAAGGAAGACGAGGCCAGGAGCTTACGCAGAACCATCGTCATAAGCTGCCGCTGTCCGGTCGGCAACGCTTGAAGCTGACCTCGACGCAGATACTCCGAGATGTGGTCGTAAAGGCGCTGTTCACTTTCAGTCGGGGTGAAGTCCTGCGTGATGGCGAGGCGGTTCGTATAAGGCACGTACTCAGTCACCTGCCGCCGCAGCGTGCGATGGCAAACAGGCCGCAGACGCGCTTTTAGATCTCTATACTGATGTTCACTTAAATCATGGCCACGCCCGAACTGAGCGCGAAAAGAGGCTTCATCACCAAATATGAGAGGGTCAATGAACTGCGTCAGCCCGTAGAGTTCCATCAGATTATTCTGCAATGGCGTCGCTGTGAGTAAGACTTTAGGCCGCGTCTGTACTGAGTCGAGTATCGCTCGGGCGATCTTAGTGCCCTTCTTATACACGTTCCGCAGGCGATGGGCTTCGTCCACCACTACCAGATCCCACATCACACGGGAAATGTCATCCGCTTTATTGCGAGCGAAGCCGTAGGAACAAATAGCTATCTCGCTCTGAAGCGCGAAAGGATTTGGCCTGCCCTGTTTCTTCAGCAGATTGTAGAGTCGGGTTTCCAGAATTTGGGAGGGGATAAAAAACTTTTCAATCAGTTCACGATTCCACTGCTTTCGCAACGCCGTAGGAACGACGATAAGGATCTGCCGACGCCGCTCGGCCCACAGCTGGCTGATGATCAGGCCCGCCTCAATCGTTTTCCCTAATCCAACCTCATCTGCCAACAACGCGCCACGCGAAAGAGGAGAGCGAAAAGCAAATAGCGCGGCCTCGACTTGATGAGGGTTCATGTCAACCGTTGCGTTGAACAGAGACTGAGACAGTTTCTCAAGCTTCTCTGACGAACTGCGCTTAGTCATCTCATGCGCGTAATAAGTTGACTGGTAAGCTGTCAGCATTTTCTACACTTGACTATTCGTAGCCCTTTTCACTCTAAGGGAGTTCCAACCGCTTAACATTAAATAGTTAATGCTAAATGGCATATCCTGCTACAGCCGGATGAGTTCAATAATGATTGAAACTTCACCGGCAAACCTTTTCGTCTCTGTAACAAATCAGCTTTTAGGGATTAGCTGTCTACCTGCACATTAGTGTTCTGAACAGGCGTGAGAAAAAGGCCGAAGGGCCAGCGAAAGATACTCGCGAACCTCCGAAGTATAAACTTAGCCTCCAAAATTACACAACTAGAGATTAGACTGGTTGACTGCCCCCTCTGCAATGATGTGGTAAAGCCGCTTCAGCTTGATGCGTGCATCGTCAGTCGTGAAGCGCCAGTCAACTTTCGCCTCGCGGCCCCTGCTGACGTACGTGTTCAGCTACACTGCTTGAATGGGTAAATTCGAGCATAGAAGCTAACGGTCTAAACTTGACCATGCTCCAGATTGAGCGAAGCTTGCCCAATAGTATGAATGACTCCACAGACCTTTACTGGAAGCCATATTAGGTCATGAATCGGCGCTGGAGTTCCATCTATCATATTTACAACCGAAGCCGAGCATCATCTGCAATTCATGCTTGCATGAGCTGTTGAACTTCCGGCGGTTCCTCGCCAAGCCACTGCGGATTTTGCGCAGTGCTGTCAAAGATTGAGGTTGTTTTGAACGGCTCGTATCGTCCGGTCGCCGCCGCTAAGGCCGTTTTCGCCAGCAGCGTGTCGAGTTCCTCTTCGCTGAGCGGCTGGAATGTGCGTACGGCTTCGAACGCCTGGTCGAGGATTTCCATACTATCTATGCCCGTGATGACGACGGACGTGGGCAGATTCAGGGCATAGTGCAGGCACTCTACTGGCGTCGCGGTCTTCGATTTCAGCAGAATGCCGTTTGCCATGCTCTTCATTCCAAGCACGCCGATCTGCTGCTTCAACAGTTCCGGCACGACCAGCTTCTCAAAGCTGCGGTAATGCGCGTCCATCACGTTCAAAGGCATCTGAGCAGTGTCAAATTTGAATCCGTGCTCCTTCGCTACTTCGAGCGTGTGCAGGTGTATGTGCGGGTCTTTGTGTCCGGTGAAGCCTATGTAGCGCAGCTTCCCGGCCTCGCGCGCCTCCAGCAGCGCAGCGTTGGCTCCCTCTTCGTCGAAGATTCGATGGGGGTCTTCGTAGCGAATGACCTCGTGATGCTGCACGAGGTCTATGCAGTCCACCCGTAGCCGCCGGAGCGATTCATCCAGTTGCTTCGCCGCCTCCTGTTTAGTCCGCCCGTCAATTTTGGTCATCAGGAAAGCCCTCTCGCGGTAGCCGTCAAGGAGTGCTTTACCCATCCGCCGTTCGCTCTCGCCGTCGTTGTAGTCCCAGGAGTTATCCATGAAGTTGATGCCGCGATCAATCGCGGTGCGGACGATGCGCAGGCTCAGGTTTTCATCAACGTGCTTTAAGCTCAAATGCCAGCCCCCAACCCCGATGGCCGAGACCTTTTCTCCAGTGCTTCCAAGTGTTCTATAAATCATTCGTTGACCTCCTGCCGAAGTCCGGCGTCTTTGTATGAGATGCGAGCTATCGCAGCCCAATCAGATTCGCCCAACCCTTGAGCAAGAGCGGCCACGAACCGGTCGTGGACAAGGCTCGCCATAGGCATCGGCACCATCGCTTCCTCCGCCGCAGCCAGTAGCAGCCGATTATCTTTCAACCCGAGCGGCAATTTGAAGCCCGCAGGCTCAAACTTGTCCGAGGCGATCATGCTCCCGTAATTACGGTAGACCGGCGCATTGAAGAGTGAGTTCGTGAGAATGTCCAGAAAGGCATGCGGGTCAACTCCGAACTTGCGGCCAAACGCGAAGGCTTCACCCAAACTTTCGATGACCGTTGTGATGAGAAAATTCCCGGCAAGCTTAATGACGTTGGCAGCCTGAGCTTCCTCGCCGACGATGAATGTCTTCTGCCCAATCGCGTCGAAAAGAGGGCGGCAGCGTTCTAGCTCTTCGGATGGGCCAGCAGCCACGATGAACAGCTTCGCGGCGGCTGCGGCGTCAGGCCGACCGAAGACCGGCGCGCCCAGATAGTGTTGCTGCCTGGCGCGATGGGTTTCCGCTAACCGGCGCGACAAGAGGACGCTGATCGTGCTCATGGAGATATGGATGGAGCCGACAGGAAGTGCCTCTATTGCATTGCCGGGTGCGAAGATGACCTCCTCCACTGCATGGTCGTCCGCCAGCATGGTGATGAGCGCCTCAGCGTCTGTGGCAGCATCGGCGGGTGTTTCGGCAACCGTCGCACCCAATGACGCGAACGCCTCGGCACGGCTTCGCGTGCGGTTGTAAACCGTTAGAGAGTGTCCGGCTTTAATCAGGTTGCGAGCCATAGCCGCCCCCATGTTTCCCAGACCGATGAATCCTACTTTCATACTCTTCCTCTTTTCTTGCATTGTGCCGCTCGCAAACGAAAAAGACAATCAAACTTTTTCTCACTTGCAGTGTCGGGCTTACTGCTGCCAGCCGCCGCCAAGGGCTTTGTAGAGTTGCACCAAAGAAAGCAGCTCGTTACGTTTCGTTTGCGCCAGATTCAGTTCAGCACTGAATAGCGAAGTGTCAGCAAACAAGGCGTTGAGCAAGGTGTCTACTCCTCCCTCATACCTCAAATGGGCCAGGCGCGAGGCATCCCTCAAGGAACTGACAAGCAATTCCTGCTGAGTGCGAATTTCTCGAACCCGGCGATACTGAACCAGGGCGTTAGACACATCGCTAAACGCCGTCTGGATAGTTTGTTGATACTGCGCGAGTGCGTACTCGCGTTGTGCCTTTTCAAAGTTGACATTCGACTTCAGACGACCGGCGGTAAAAATCGGTTGCGTCAGCTGGGGAATGAAAGTCCATGCGCTACTCGGACCACTAAACAAATTCGACAGCGAATTGCTTTGAAATCCAAAGACTCCCGTCAGACTGATGGTTGGGAAGTAAGCTTTCTTTGCCGCAGAGACTAATGCGTCCTGCGAGATTAGAAGTTGTTCGGCAGACCTGATGTCCGGGCGTCGCTCAAGCAACGAAGATGGCAGGCCCGCTGGCACAGACGGCAACTCTTGTTGCTCGGCCAGGGGAGTGCCTCGCGGTATCGGTCCAGGGTTGTTGCCCAGCAATAAGCTGATCTGGTTCTCGGTCTGTTCAATTAAACGCTCGGTGTCGGGGATAGTTTGAGAGGCCTGGTAGACCAATCCCTCCGCCTGGCGCACCTCTAACATGGTGGCGAGACCGCCCTGCTGTCTCGCCGTGATAAGGCGCAGCGATTCCTGTCTAGCGGCCAACGTGCGTTTTGCGATGTCTAGTTCCATGTCTAACTCAAGCAGGTTGAAATACCCTGTTGCAACATCACTCACGACGATGGTGGTCACAGTCTTGCGGTCTTCTTCTGATGACCTCAGTTGAGCACGCGCGGCTTTGGTTTGCTGCCGCAGTCGTCCCCAGACATCAATCTCAAAACTGAGAAGGCTCAGGAACACTTCGCCGACCGAGCGATTGCGCCCGGCTTGACCGGAAGCGCTTGCCCCGCTGTTGCCGGAAGTGCGGGTCGTGGCCAGGTCAGCACCCACATCAAATTGCGGGAATTGATTTGATCGTGCGAGGCCGAGGTTCGCGCGCGCCGCGTTGATGCGTGCGACGGCCAGACGCAGATCGTAATTCTGCGCCATCGCTGTGCGGACCAGTTTCCGTAGTTGTTCGTCTTTGAAAACGTCGAACCATTTCAAATCACCGATTGAATTAGCATCTGTCGGGGCGACCGCCTCGCTTCCGCGAAATGTATCCGGCGTCTTCACATCAGGCCGCTGATATTTCTTTTGCCCCGCGACGCTTCCGCACAAGAGACAACCGAGCAGCAACGCGGTCACTAATCTTATTCTCGTGGCTCTTCCCTGACTCACCATCTCAATCTCCTGTCGCCGCCGCTGGCTCCGTTGAACCGGCTTGCGCCGCGTGCTTCTGGCCGAACCTCATTGAGAACTTCTCAACCAGATAAAAGATCGCGGGGATCAGAAAAATGGCGATGCTTGTTGCGGCGAGCATCCCGGCGATGACGACGGTGCCCAGAATGCGCCGCCCCGAAGCGCCCGAACCGGATGCAATCCACAGCGGCACGCAGCCCATGATGAAGGCGAAGGAAGTCATCAGAATTGGTCGCAGACGCAGACGCGCTCCTTCGAGAGTCGCGTCGAGAAGGGTTCGGCCTTTCGCCATTTCGTCCCTGGCGAACTCGACGATCAGGATCGCGTTCTTAGCGGAAAGCCCTATGAGCACGATGAGGCCGATCTGTGAGTACACGTCCAGGTCGTAGCCGCGCAGCAGCAGACCTGTGAATGCGCCCAAGACCGCGACCGGTATCGAAAGCAGAACCGAAAATGGGAGCGACCAACTCTCGTAGAGTGCCGCGAGGATGAGGAACACAAAAACGAGCGACAGTGCGAATGAAGTGGTTGCGCTGCCCGACGCTTTCTGCTCTTGATAAGAGAGATCGGCCCAGTCATAGCCCATCTCGGGTGGCAATGTTTGCTTGGCGACTTCGTCAAGGGCGGCTAACGCTTGGCCCGAACTGTAGCCCGGCGCGGCTGACCCGATGACCTGAGCGGAACGATAGAGATTGAAGCGGTTAGTATATTCGGGGCCGGTGATCTGGCGCGTTGTCAGGAGCGCCGATAGCGGAACCATCTGGCCGCTATTGTTCCGCACGTAATAGCCCTTGATGTCCGCTTCGCTCATGCGTTCCATTCCCTCCCCTTGCAGGAAGACCCGCCATTGCCGACCGAAGCGATTAAACTGATTAAGGTATAGCCCGCCAAGATATGCTTGCAGCGTCTGGTACACATCGCTGATGGCCACGCCCTGCTTCAACACTTTGTCGCGGTCCACGTCGGCATAAATTTGTGGCACAGAGGAGTTGAACTGCGAGGTGACATTCGCCAGTTCGGGGCGCTTGCGTGCCGCAGCGAGAAAATTTTGCACGTTCTGATCGAGGAACTGAACCGTGCCGCCGCTGCGATCCTGAATATACATAGAGAATCCGCCCGCATTGCCTAACCCCGGAATCGCAGGCGGCAGTAAAGCGATGCAGTTCGCCTCCGGCACCTGCGTCGCCATCTCTTTGTTCAAAGTGTCCGCGATGCCCTGCACCTGTAGCGCGGGGGTGGTGCGCTCGGCCCATGGTTTGAGCGCGATAAAGAAGTAACCCTGGTAGCTGGCCGAGACGCGAGATAGATTGCTGAAACCGCTGATCGTGGTGAAGTACTGAATCCCCACTGTCTTGGCGAGAATCGCTTCAACTTTTTTCAACGCCTGATCGGTCCTCTCCATGGATGCCGCTGGCGGGAGCTGAACATTCACATACATGTAGCCATAGTCCTCCGTCGGCAGAAAGCTTGTCGGAAGCCGGTAGCCGAGGACACCCACAGCCACGGCAAAGCCGACAAGAATCAGAATGGCGATGACCGCTTTGCGAATCAGGGCGTGGCTCAAGTTAACGTAGCCGCGCGTCGCTTTGTCGAACAAACGGTTGAAGGCCGCGAAGAATCGCGCGAGCAGCCCCTTAGACTCTTTTCGCGGCCTGAGAAGCAAGGCGGCCAGGGCAGGCGAGAGTGTCAGAGCATTGAAAGCCGACAAGAGCACGGAGATGGCGATGGTAAACGCGAACTGTTTATTCAGGCTCCCCTGTATGCCGCCCATTAATCCGATTGGCAGAAACACAGACGAGAGTATCAGCGCAATCGCCACCACCGGACCTGAGACCTCTTTCATCGCCTGGAGTGTCGCCTCGCGTGGGCTTAATCCCTCCTCGATGTGATGCTCAACCGCTTCGACGACGACAATCGCATCATCCACCACCAGACCGATAGCTAACACCAGACCGAACAGCGACAATGTGTTAATCGAGAAGCCGAGGTACGGGAAAACGGCGAAGGTGCCAATGAGCGACACCGGCACGGCAATCATAGGGATCAGCGTCGCGCGCCAGTTCTGCAAAAATAGATAGACGACAAGAATGACGAGGACGACAGCGATAATCAAAGTTATCACGATCTCCCTGATACCTTCAGTCACCGCCTGCGTCGTATCAAGAGTGACCGCGTAATCGATGTCGTCAGGGAATCGCGTCTTCAGTTGGGCCATCGCCGCCTTGACGCCGTTAACCACAGCCAAGGCGTTCGAGCCGGGAGCCTGGTAAACTCCGATAGTGGAAGAAGGTTCACCTCCTAAGCGTGACCTCTGGGCATAACTTTGGCCGCCGAGTTCGATGCGCGCGACATCCTTCAGTCGCACAACCGACCCATCCGGTTTCTCCAAGACGACAATCTGACCGAACTCTTCCGGCGTCTGAAGGCGTCCCTGCGAACGGACGGTGTAGGTCATCTCCTTGCCGGTCGGGGCTGGCTCCGCGCCCACCTGCCCTGAGGGGTTGACTGTACTCTGCGCACGCACCGCATTAGCTATGTCAGTCACGGAGATGCCCAGCTTTGCCAACACGTCCGGGTTGACCCAGACGCGCATTGCGTATGCGGTGGAACCAAAAACAGTCACATCACCTACGCCCGGAACACGGAAGAGTGCGTCCACCACGTTGATGTTGTTATAGTTTGCGAGAAACAGCGAGTCATAAGTCTTGTTAGGTGAATAGAGCGAAATCAGCAACATGGGACTCCCCGTCGATTGCCGGATAGTGACTCCATACTGGCTGACATCCGTAGGCAAACTGGACAAGGCTTGTGATACTCGATTCTGGACGTTCACCTGGTCGAGGTTAGGGTCGGTGCTGATATCAAAGGTGACGGACAGGCTTTCCGTGCCGGCATTGGCGTTGGTCGAAAGCATATAGAGCATGCCCGGAACCCCGCTGACCTGTTGCTCGATTGGCGTGGAAACCGACTGCTCGATGGTCACCGCGTCGGCCCCTGTATAAGTCGTTGAGACGTTTATCTGCGGCGGCACGATTTGCGGGAATTGCGCCAGTGCCAGTCCGCGCAACGACAGGAGACCCAGTATGACGATCCCGACGGCGATCACCATCGCGAAGATCGGGCGGTTAATGAAGAAGTTTGAGATCACTGCTCACCACCATTCCTACTGGCTCGTTAGTTGTCGCTGGCCGTCTCAAGGAATAACCAAATCTCATTGACCGGACGCCGTATTCGAGTTGACGCTCGCTGTCGGGGTAAAGGGTTTAGGATTAACCGTCATTCCTTGTGTAACTTTTTGTGTGCCGGTAGCCACTACCGTTTCGCCGGGTTTCAAGCCATCTTGAATGATCCACATCGGCCCGACTTGAGTGCCGAGCGTGACAGGCCGAATGCTCACCTTGTTATCGCTGCCGACGACGGCGACGCGGTAACTGCCCTGCAATTCAGTGACGGCGCGTTGTGGAACGAGCAGAGCGCCGTTCTGCGTGCTGGTCGCCGCGCGGACTCGCGCATACTGCCCGGGCCGCAACGTATTTCCGGGATTCGCAAATACTCCTGCCATGCTAATCGCTCCCGTCTTCGGATCAACCTGACGATCCGCAATGAAGAAGCGCCCCTTGTGCGGATAGGCTGTTCCATCCGCCAGAAACAACCCCAGTTCGAGTTGTTGATTTGCCGCGTCACGCTGCGCCTGCGTCGGATACCGATTGGCAAAGGCGAGGTACTCCTGTTCGCTGACCGTGAAATAGACCTTGATCGGATCGACCGTCGAAACCGTGGTGAGAATCCCACTGGTCGGATTGACGAGGTCGCCAACTTGCGCCTGTGCGATTCCGACGATGCCGTCAATGGGAGAAGTGATCTTTGTAAAGCCGAGGTTCAATTCGGCAGTCCTGACCGCCGCCTGTGATGATTCCACCTGAGCTTTGGCTGCCACGATTGCCGCCTTCGCTGTGCCGACGGCAGCATTGGCCGCCTTGATCTGTGACCGGGCGGTCTCCACCCCGGCCTTCGCCGCCTCGACCTGAGCACGGGCTGCGACGTTGGCTTGAACGGCATTATCCAATTCCTGTTGAGTGACCGCTTTCTGGGCGAAGAGCGGCGCATATTTGTTCTCGTCCAGTTGTGCTTTGCGCTGGTTGGCCTCGGCCTGAGCGAGGTTGGCTTGCGCCTGTAACAACTGACTGTTCGCCTGAGCGAGGTTGGCTTGAGCCTGTTCGAGTTGAGAGTTGGCCTGGCCCAATTGACCTTCAGACCTGGCGAGGTCGCCGTTGGCTTGACCAAGTGCTGCCTCAAGCGGCCTGGGATCAATCTCGAAGAGTAACTGGCCCTGTTTGACGAACGCCCCTTCGGTGTAATCCTTCTTGAGCAAATAACCGGAGACTTGCGCGCGAATGTCTGCGTTCACCATCCCGTCGGTCGTGCCTATCCACTCGCTGTAGAGAGGAACATCCTTCTGCTCGACCTGGACGACTTCAACCGCAAGCGGTGTAGGCGCCGCCTGAACCGGTTTCTTCGCGCTACCAACCACGAAGAGCAAGATGACAAGCAGAAGGATTACGCAGACCGCTATGGATGCCAGCACCTTATGTTGCCGCACTCTCTTTTCCAATGACACTAGGATCACAGGCACGATTCTGTGGCCTCCTTCGCTATTTTTAGTTTCGGCGTCTGTTTCCATCTTGCGGCCCGTATCCAAATTTTGCGGTGAGTGGGTGGATCGAGCACACACGTGCCCCCACCTTGTTCTAAGTCCACCCACTCCCGGTCACAGACCCCGTTCCTTACTCCTCTGGGGTCTGCGATCTCCTTGAAAGCCCTTTATCTCATCCCCACTTGTTTTTGTAACTGCGGTCTGACTTCGGCAACTTGCGATTCCGGCCACCCTTTACATAGCAATAGCTTTGCCACGCCAATTTCGTACAGGGCACTCCGGGTTGGCCTATGAAAACCTCTGGTTATCGGGGACTTGATGTTTAGTCAGGAGGTGCTTGGTCAGATTGTGGTGATTAAATAGCGACACGTGATGATATAGCGTCAGGCGGGATTATTGGGTGAGCGGTACGGATAAAATGATGACCTGGCTTTACCGTAAAACCTTGATCTTCATGCTGTCACCAGCCTTCAATGATTGAAAAGAGCTTTTCGCTTGTACTAACTAATGAGATTAGTGCCAGACTCTCGATACAGCCTGGCCCTAATCTCTGTTAGCGTGACTCATCTTAGAGTAGTGAGCCACTGACAGCATCATAGCGATCCGACACAAATGGAGCGACGAGCCTTGATGATTTAGCGCCCCATGCGGGCAGCCCGCGTGGGAACCCCGCATTGCGGTCGCATCAATCGCCTTCGCCGTCCTGCTCGATGTGAAGGACGCGACCATCGCCAGCATCAACCTTGACATCGCTTTCGCCCTTAGCAGTCTTGATCTCGACGCCATAGACAACGTTGCCGTCCTCATTCTCAAGCTCGACCTTCTTGGCTGTGCCGGGAACTTGCGCGAGCGCGGCGTCACGCGCCTGCTCTGGCGTGATGCGCGCGAGGCTCTTCAATCGCTCGCTCTCCGCGCCTCCTGCTCGGTCTTCCGCCTCTTCGCCCTTTTCACCGTCCTCCGATTCATTGGCCTCGCTAGCTTCCGATTCTTCGCCCCCTTGAGCTTCGTTTGCTTCTACGCGTTCGTTCTGGTCGTCCTGCGTCTGGACGCTCGAACGGTACGTTACCTTGTCCTCTTGCTTGCGCCCTTCGCCCTGCGCCATTGCCGTCAGCGCGACGCCCGCCCCGGCAGTCACCACCGCCACGAGAGCGATCATCATCAATTTCATTTTGCCCGTTAGCTTCCGCATCTTTGTTACTCCTTGCAAAAAATTTCCGGTCAGTCGAACCTGGTTCTAGTCGAACCAAGGTCACGCCTCAATTCGCAAACTCTAGATGCTTTCGTCGTCGCCCGCGCCGCACTGAACTTGCGTTAAGCACGGCGCGGGGGTTGACGGTTGCTGACCAGCCCGAAGCATGCGCTTCGGACTCGTGCCTCCCTGAACTCTTCTTCAGGTTGAGACACACTTTACAGGGGGGCAGGTTAACCGGTGGTAAATATGGATTTTTATTCTGGCCGGATGCTTTGAGATGCCCTTCCGGGAGCGGGCAATATTATTTGAAAGGCGGTGCCCTTGTCAGATGAATGTAGTAATTCAAGCGTACCGTCGTGCGCTTCAGCAATCCAGCGCGCGATTGAGAGTCCCAGGCCACCGCCGCTCGTGAGACCCGCAGTGTCGGCTTCATCACGTGAGCGCGCAGTGTCAGCCCTGTAGAATCGGTCGAAAATGTGCGGCTGTGCCTCCGCAGTGATGCCCGTCCCCGTGTCGCTGACAGTAATGACGTAACGTGCCCCTTCCGGCTTGCAGGAAATCATAACTGCGCCTCCCCTCGGAGTGTGCTTGATGGCGTTATCGAGCAAGTTCAGGAGTAGCCGACGCAGCAGGTTCTCATCGCCGCGAATCGGCATCTCCTGAGTTGCATCAAGTTGCAAAGTGAGTTCGTGTTCGGCGACGAGCGTGCGCACTGAGTGTGCGACTTCCGTGGCGAGTTCATCCAGATAGAACTCCTTCGACGCCAGTTTGTACTGCCCCGCATCGGCACGCGTCAGCGTAAACAGGTCTTCGACGGTGTGCGTCAGCCGTCTTGTCTCGTCATTGACGATAGCGAGTGATTCACGCAGCTCCCGGTTTGACCTCTCCTGTTGCGAGAGCGCGACTTCCGTCTCGCTGCGCATGATCGCAACCGGAGTGCGCAACTCATGCGAAGCATCCGCCATAAAACGGCGTTGCTGCTCGAACGAGGCGGCGAGTCTCGACAGCAGCGCGTTGATGACGCGGGCAAGGCCACCCAACTCGTCGCGCTCGTTAATAATGGGCAGCCGCTCATGCAGGTTAGCTGCGCCGATGCGCGCCGCTGTCGCGCTCATCCTGACCACCGGCGCGAGACTCTTACGCGCGAGGAAATAGCCGCCAAGCGAAGCCAGCAGGAGCGCGAGCGGCACTGCGATGAGGAGCGCATAGCTCGCCCTTTCGAGCAAATCTTCCTGATCGTGGAGCGAGCACAGCACGACGAGCGTGTACGCAGTGCCGCGTGTCTGCACCCGTCGTCCGACAACGCGGTACTGGTTATCGCCGTCCGAAAGAGTGTCAAAGTAAAGTGCTGAGCCGGGAGTGCGGGCGACCGCGTCGAGCACTCGGGCTATCTTCGATGCCACTGGCGAGCGCGTCCAGCCAGGCCCGTTCCCCTTCTTTTGGACAGCACTCGATGCAACTACGCGGCGCTCGTCCCCAAACACAACTAACTGATAATCTCTGAACTGGTTCTGGCTGACGGCTTCCATCACCGCCTCATCGGGGCTGCTGTTCCTGTCCTCGCCGCGAGCAACATCAGCTTCGCCTGCGTGGCTGTCGCGCTCATCATCTGCGAGCGTCGCGGCGAAGGCGTTAGCCATCTCTCCCAGCGCATCGTCTGTACGCCGGTTAAGCGTCAATGAGAGGAAAAAGTAGCCCGCGAGCGCAAAGGAGATGAGGACGAGCGCGAGCACGCCTGTATACCACAACGTCAGCCGGGCGCGTACCGAGCTAAACATCTTCGCCCTCGCGTGCCTCTTCGTCAGATGGAACGCGCAACTCGTAGCCCGCCCCGCGCCGAGTGTGGATGAGCGTCACGCCGAAAGGCTCATCAACCTTTCGGCGCAGCCGGTTGATGTAGACTTCTATGAGTTTGGAAAACGGGTCGAACGTATCGTCCCAGACGTGTTCGGAGATTTCTTCGCGCCCGACAACTTTGCCCGCGTTGCGCGCCAGAAACTCAAGCAGCGTGTACTCTTTTGTAGTGAGTTCGATGGGGTGCCCACCGCGCCGCACCCGTTGTCCGCGCGTGTCTATCTCAAGATCACCGACTTTAATAATAGTCGGGCGCAACTCCTGCCCGCGACGCAGGAGAGCGCGCAGTCGCGCCAGAAGTTCACCGAACTCGAAAGGCTTCGTCAGATAGTCGTCCGCGCCTGTGTCGAGGCCGCCGATGCGATCCTCCACCGCGTCGCGCGCCGTGAGCATCAGGACAGGGATGCGCGACCCCTGCGCGCGCAGTTCGCGGCAGACCTCGAAGCCGTCGCGTTTGGGAATCATCACGTCCAGAATGACGGCATCATACTCGTTGATCGCAGCCTGATAGAGCGCGTCTTCGCCATCACGCGCCACATCAACCGCGTAGGCGGCCTCGCGCAGACCACGCCTGATAGCCTGCGCCATGCGCGCCTCGTCCTCTACTAATAAAATTCGCATCACCAAACCTGATACGTCGCCGAGACTATTTTCTTCCTCCGCGACCGCGACCGCGTCCGCCGCCTTCGTCTTTCCTTTGTGTGTCTTGCTCAGTGGCTTCCCCGGTTTCGGAATTATGCAAAGAAGATCAACAAAACATGTGCCTCATCCCAGCCCGGTTGAATCGGATAAAGGTCGTTCGCCGTTGGACGAAATCAGGATTTGACTTACTACTATCGACTCCTCAGAGTTTTGAAGTCTGAAGCGGAACTGTGAACTGCCAATCTGAATGAGAGCACCTTCTGTCAGTGAACACGCCTTGACAAGCTCGCCGTTGACGTAAGTGCCGTTCGCACTATTCAAGTCTTCGATCATGTACTCGTCACCCTCAGTTCTGATGACACAGTGATGACGTGAGACGAACGGTTCTTCAAGGCAAATGTCATTTGACACGAGTCGGCCAATTGAAACGACCGGCTCATCAAGGTAGAAGGTCCGGCCACTTAAAGGGCCGTCAATGGCTACCAGTCTGGGGCTGATACCTGAGACCAGCATTTCAGTATGTGATTCAACTATCTTGTTGTCCGTCATTTCTCTTCACTCCTCTCTCTAAGCGCGTGCGATATAGTTAATGATCGCGTCCGCGACTATTGACCATGCCGCTTGTGACATCGCATTACCGTTTGCGGTTTCTCAAACATCCCTTCCCTTTACACCTGGCACGATATGGCCTGACTCGTGACGCACTACAGCATCAGGGGAAGAGCTTTTCCAGATTGTCCACTTCGTTAAGCATAGGCGTCGCCACACGCGCGTAATCGGCAGGCATCCGAGACCCTTCGACCTGCGCGACCAAAGCGTCGAACTTCTTCGCTTCCGTTGCGCTCCTGGCTTCGATT
Source organism: Fimbriimonadaceae bacterium (assembly GCA_034667265.1). Classification (GTDB taxonomy): domain Bacteria; phylum Armatimonadota; class Fimbriimonadia; order Fimbriimonadales; family Fimbriimonadaceae; genus JANYLD01. The sequence goes on along the minus strand of JAXDKF010000328.1, from coordinate 835 downwards.
GATGGACGTAAACCGTCCCACTCCCGCCGCATCTCACGAGCAGTGGCCTGCAATTTGTTCGCGTCCTGAGCCTGCGCCCAGACCTCCAGCTCACGACCGTAATAATCAAGCCTCGTCACCTCGACCGGCACGCTCAGCTTGTAAGCGGTAGTCATGTTGGCGACATCGAGGGTCACTTGATTGGCTTCACGCATCGTCGCCAGCCTATCTTTCGAGGAGACGGCGCGGTCAAGAGCCGCAACATTCCCATCGAAACGGGCTACTGCCGCGCCCTGGCTTTTCACATCGGCGCGCACATTCTTGATCGTTTCCTTGAGCGTCCCGAGTCTGGCCTCCGCGTTCTTCCAGTCCCGCGCCTTCGCGTAGTCATAGATGTTCTCGCCGTATTCCCCGGCGTCCGACAGCGAGGTCGGCACGCTCTCTCCCGTAGTATTCAACGGGCTCGCGGAAGCAGGCGGCGCTGGAGTATCACTCGTCTGTGTCGCTGCTTTGTTGGAATTACCCGCGCGCTGCGAAACGGACGAGCACGCGTTCAACCAGATCAGCAAAAAGGCAATCACTGCCACGACGCCGAGCGCAACCGTATTCCACCAATCATGTGGCTCTCTTCTTCTTAACACTGTATTCATCGACTTACTCCTTTTTCTTCAACTCCCCCGCCCGCGCCGGATGCTTTACTCTCCAGGCAAAGCATCCGGCGCGCTCGACCGCAGCCTTGGTTCCGGCTCGCCCCAGTACCGGACAGGGCTGCCTTAGAGGCACGCTGCCTCTGAGTTAATCCGAAGCTTACAGATCGAGTGGTAAATGCACGGTTAATTTGCGAGCACTTTCTAAA